>VAZU01000078.1:0-22552 GCA_005884745.1 Alphaproteobacteria bacterium | reverse complement strand
GCGTGCGAAAGCCAGAACCGCAGCCTCATCCGCCGCCGTCATGTAGCGCAGCTGCAAATCGCCGGCCTCGCCATGGATCGTGCGCGGATAACGCCCGGCATCGGCGCTCGTCATATCGAACGCTCCCCCAGCCAGGCATCGAGCCTCGGCCACAGGCGCTTGACGGCGTTGCCCCCGGCGACGACGCTGACGTGTCCGCCTTTGAAAACCAGCTCCTGCTTGTCGGTTGATCCCGCGCGCTCGACGAGGGGTTTCGCGGCATCGTAAGGGACGATGTGATCGTGCTCGGCAACCGCGTGCAGGACGGGCGCCCGGATGTTGCCGAGATCCGCCCGCCTGCCGCCGAGCGTGAGCTCGTTGCCGAACAGGGCGTTGCGCCACATCAGTTCCTTGATGATCTGCCGGAAGTATTCGCCCGGAAGCGGCAACGTGTCGGTCGACCAGCGTTCGAACATCCGGTGCGACTTGACGAACTCGTCGTTCCACATGTTCTCCCACAGCTTGAGCTGGCCGGCGGAGCGTGTAGCGGGACGCAGCAGCTCGAACGACGTGAAGATGAACTCCGAAGGCACGTTGCCGAGCGCATCCACGAGCCTGTCGACATCGAAGAAATCCCGATGCGCCCACTTGGTGAACAGCCCCATGTGGCGCCAGTCGATCGGCGTCGTGAAGCAAACCAGATTTTTCATCGGGCCTTGCGGATGCAGGGCCGCGTAAATCACCGAGAGCACGCCGCCCATGCAATAGCCGAGGATCGTCACTTCCTCCTCGCCGGCATCCTCCTGCACCCGGCGCACGCAATCGGGAAGGAAATCGAGCGTGTAATCTTCGAGACGCAGCCGCTTTTCGTCGGGGCGGGGCGGGCTCCAGTCGATCAGGTAGACATCGTAGCCCTGCTTGAGCAGGAACTCGACCAGGCTCTGTCCGGGGGCGAGGTCGAAGATGTAACCCCGGTTCGTGGTCGCCATCACCATCAGCAACGGCACGCGGTACAGTTCGTCGGCCACGGGCCGGTAATGATAGAGATTGAGCGTTCCGCGCTTGCAGAGCAGGTCCTTCGGCGTCGATCCCAGCACGGGCGCCGGAGAGCCGAAATATTCCAGCCCCTTGATGTTGCGCTGGATGGCGCGTTCCACCTCGGCACGGATGCGCGACTCCAACAAGTCTGCCCCGCCGGTTGCCGTCATGGCTTCTCGCCTCGATCGGGAGGACGCTTCGTCCGCGGGGGCTTGGAGGTTGCGGCCGCGCCGCCGGGCTTGGCGGCGTCCGCCGGGGACTGCAACAGGGTGAGCACTCGGTCGAGGCGTTCCTCGATCGCGTGCAGGCGTTCGCCGATGCCGGCCATTTCCGCCCGGCTCGGCAGGTTCAGGCTGGCGAGATAGCGGCCCATGGCCTCGCTCAACGAGCTCTGCATGCCCGCGGACAGGCCCATGGCTTGGTTGATCGCTTTACTGAACTCATCCGACCCCATGGTCCGGTTGGCCAGCTCATTGAGGTTCTTCTCCCACTGGGCGACCAGATCGCGCCAGGCGGCAGCAGGATCTTTCGAAGGCGGCTCCGCCATGATGGCCCTTCTTTTCGCTGACTGGCGATGGCCCTTGTCTCGTCGGCCCCACGCTGCAGAAACATATCGCCGGGTCCCTGCTTTCGGCAACAAAACTCGCGAGACGGGTTCGAGGAGAGCCGTCGGCACCGGCCGCAATCCTGGGGCCTTTGAAGCCGGGGGCCAAATCGGCTTTAATCCACGCGAGGCAACCGTTGGAGGATACCATGGTCGAGCAGTGGCAATCTTTTACGAGCATGTTTACGAAACTCGCGGAGGACCTCAAGTTACCGCGGGTCGATACGGATAAGCTGATCGAAGCCCATCGCAAGAATATCGACGCGTTGGCGCGTTCGGCAGAAGCTGCATCGGAAGGCGCGAAGTCGCTGGCGGTGAAGCAGAGAGAGATCGTCGAAGAGGCGATCCGAGAGACCAGCGCGATGGTGCGAGACTTCAAGCTCGAGAGCCCGCAGGAAGCGGCCGCCAAGCAAGCCGAGCTTGCCAAAAAGGCGTTCGAGGCGGCGATCCGGAACACCGGCGACGTCGCACAGCTCGTTCAGAAATCGAGCGCCGATGCTCTGAGAATCATTCAGGAGCGAATGCAGCAGAGCTTCGAGGAAATTCGCGGCAGCGTTGAAAAGAAATAAGAAAACTCGCGCCTCCGCTGCGTGCTGCGGCATGACCCGGCATTTCGCCTGGTTTTCCGCCTGGCGTCGGCGCTCCGGTGAAATCGGCGCGTCGCAAGGTGGAGACGCGGCGCGGGTCGTGTCGCTCGTCGACGAAGCATCCTGAAAAGATTGCCCGCTCTTAACGGAAACCAAGGAGAGGGACGATGAAGATCGAGCAGCTGTTCAGCGTGCGCGGCAAGGTCGCGCTGGTCACCGGCGGAAGTCGCGGCATCGGCGAAATGATCGCTCGCGGCTATGTCGAGAACGGCGCCAAGGTCTACATCACGGCGCGCAAGGCGGATGCGTGCGATGCGCTCGCCCGGGAGCTGTCGCGCATCGGGGAGTGCATCTCCATACCGGCGGATCTGTCGGCTATGGACGAGATCGAGCGGCTGGCCGGGGAAATGCAACGTCGCGAGAAACGGCTGGATATTCTCGTCAACAATGCAGGAGCCACCTGGGGCGCCAGCTTCGAGGACTTCCCGGAGTCGGGATGGGACAAGATCATGGACCTCAACGTCAAATCGGTGTTCTTCCTGACGCAGCGGCTGCTCAAGCTGCTGGAAGCTGCGGGCCGCGCCGACGATTTCGCCCGTGTCATCAACGTCGGTTCGATCGACGGGATGCACGTGTCGGGAATCGAGACCTATTCGTACGCTGCCTCGAAGGCCGGAGTGCTGCACGTCACGCGGATGATGGCCAAATATCTTGCCAAGAAGCACATCGCCGTGAACGCCATCGCGCCGGGATATTTTCCCTCGAAAATGACCGCGGCCATTCCCGAGGAGATCGGCCAAGTCGTCGTGCGGCAGACCCCGATGTTGCGGGTCGGCCGTCCGGAGGATATGGCCGGGGCGGCGCTCTATCTTTCGTCGAAGGCCAGCGGGTTCGTGTGCGGGGCCACGATCGCGGTCGACGGCGGTTACGCGACCACGGCGTGAGCGCCGGGTCGTGCTTTCGCCCCTAAATTTTTCACGGGAAAAACGGCGCGACCAGCGGACCGGGCCGAAACGGCCGCCACGTGCCGAACGGCTGCGCGAGACGATCGGCAATGACCCAGAGCGCCGGAGCGTGGAAGCCGAGCCCGAGATGCGTGGTGCGGACCTCGATGTTCTCGCTGTGCGTTCCCTCCGGCTCCAGACAGGCTTGCCAGGCGACGACACCGTCGGAGCGCGTATAGATGGCGGTGGCCGGCACCGGTATGGGGCGCGCGAGGGCTCGCATCCATTCCGGCCGCGGCGATGCGGCCTTCTCGCCGGAAAGCAAGCGCCACAGGGTACGGACATTGCTCGCGGTCGGCGCGGCAAACGGGCTTCCGAGCGTGATGACCATGCGGATGTCCGGCGCGATCTCGCGCGCCACTTCGCGCGCCATGATGCCGCCGCGGCTCCAGCCCACCAGACTGACCGGCAGACCGGTTGCGGCCCGCAGGCGAGACGCCTGCTGGGCGATCGCCGGCAGATCCGCGTCCGCTCCCCGGATGTTGCGCCCGCGGTTCCAGCCGTGCACGTCGTAGCCCAGACTGGCCAGGAACCGGCGGATCGCGACGGTCGAGCGATCATCGGCGCCCAATCCCGGAAGAACGATCACGCCCTGGCGTTGGCCTCGCGGCGCGGTCGCCAGGAAGGGAGCCGCGGCCAGCAGCGCCGGAATGTCCAGCAGACCGCGCGCCTCGAGCGCCAGCAGACGGGGGGACGGCGGCTCGATCTCGTCTTCGGCACTCATCGCCCGTGCCTCTCGCCGGCGGATCGACGGTTCGCGGCGACGACGCCGCTAGCTCGCCGCGCGTTTGTCTTCTTCCTCGTAGAGCTTCTTCTTGTCGAACTTGCCGACCGGCGTTTTCGGCAGGTCGGAGCGGATCTCCATGGCTTGCAGCATCTCGTGCTTGCCGAGCTTGTCCTTGAGAAAGAGCTTGAGCTCGTCGAGCGTGAGAGAGGACGCATTGCCCTTCAATTTGATGAAGGCCTTGGGCGATTGCCCCCGATACGCATCCTTCACGCCGATGACGCAGACCTCTTCGACGGCAGGATGCTTGAAGATGGCTTCCTCGATCACGCGCGGATAGACGTTGTAGCCGCCGCACAGCAGCATGTCCTTGGTGCGGTCGACGATATAAATATAACCGTCTTCATCCATGTAGCCGACGTCGCCGGTACGCAGGAACCCGTCGGAGGTCATTACCTCGGCCGTCGCTTGCGGATTCTTCCAATAGCCTTTCATCACGTTCGGACCCTTGATGCAGATCTCGCCGCGCTCTCCCAACCCCACGTATTTCCCGTCGCCGGCGACGCTGGCGAACTTGATGACGATTCCCGGGATGGGAATGCCGCACGAGCCGGCCCTTGGCGCCCCCTGAGGCGGCGTGAAGGTGCCGGTCGGCGACGTCTCGGTCATGCCCCAGCCCTCCGCGAGCCGGCAGCCCGTGAGTTCCTGAAATCGCCGCTGGACCTCGAGCGGCAAGGGCGCGCCGCCGGAGGCGCACCATTTGATCGACGATAGATCGCATTTCTCGACGCCCGGGTAGTTGATGATCGCCACATACATGGTCGGCACGCCGGGAAACGAGGTGACTTTCTTGGTCGCGATATCTTTGATCACGGCGTCCACGTCGAACCGCGTGTGCAGGATGAGCTCGGCGCCGAGCCTGGTCCCGAGCAGCATGTTGACCGTGAGCGCGTAGATGTGGAACGGGGGCAGAACCGCGAGCACGCGTTCCTTTCCCAGCTCCAGGATGGGGGGATCGGTTCGCGTAATCTCGAAATATTGGCTGATCGCTGCCGAGAGGTTGGCATGAGTCAGCATCGCGCCTTTCGGCAGTCCGGTGGTGCCTCCGGTGTATTGCAGCACCGCGATCGCCTCCGTCAGATCGCCGAGCGCATGCCGCCGATACTTGCCGTCGTTGGCGAGCAGGTCCTGAAACGCGACGTGCTTGTCGTCGCTCGGAACGTCGGCCAGTTGTTTGGCCGCGGCCAGCTGCGCCCTGACCGCGTCGGGCGCAGGCGTCATCTCCGGCACGTTGCCGACCACCAGCCGCTTCAGCCGGGTCTTGCCGAGCAGCCTGGCGATTTGCGGGTAGAGCGCGCTCATGTCGAGCGTAACCAATATATCGGTCTCGCTGTCATCGACCTTGTGCTCGAGCACCTTCTCGGCATCGAGCGGCGAGTAGTTCACCACGGTGCCGCCCGCCTTGAGCACGCCGAAGAAGGTGATGGGGTAGTGGGGGGTGTTGGGGAGATAGATTCCGACATGAATTCCCGGCCCGACGCCCAATTGCTGAAAGCCCTTGGCGGCGCGACTGGCCAAATCGTCGAGCTCGCGATAGGTGAGCTTCTTGCCCATGAAATCGATGGCCGGCTTGTCCGGCCACTTGGCGGCGGACTGCTCGAGAATCTGCGGCACCGGCATGGTCGCCAGCTCGGCATCCCAGTGCACGCCGGCCGGATACGACTTGATCCAAGGATGTTGATCCACCAGCTGTTCCTCCCTGTTCAGACCGAGAAACGGCTCCCGGCGAGCCGCCGTCGTGAGCGGCGCGGCAGCGTCGCGGCGATCATCGCACCTCGGAGTTGCGCAGCCAAGCGGCAAGCGTCGATCCCGTGCCGGGCGATCGCGGCAGCGGGCCGATGCGGTGTCGCCCGCACCGAGAAATCGGTGCAATGAGCCGCGGTCTGCGGTAGGCTGGCGGCCAATGCCCCGCAGGTCGAATGCAGGACGCGATTGTTCGTGTTCGACCGTGATGGAAAATCCCACAGCGGAGCGCGAACAGGGAGGCCGCCGTGGAGCATCTAAGCAGCCTAGATGCCTCGTTCTTGCATCTGGAGACGCCCGAAACCCCGATGCACGTCGGAAGTCTTCATGTGCTGGAATTGCCGGAACGGTATCGAGGCGATTTCTATGAAGATGTGAAAGCCCAGCTCGCGAGCCGCTTGCACGTGGCCAGGGTCCTGCACCGAAAGCTGGCGTCGATGCCGTTCGAATTGGCCGATCCGGTCTGGATCGAGGATGAGGACATCGACATCGACTACCATGTGCGGCGCGTGGTGCTGCCCAAGCCGGGCACCATGACGCAGCTCGAAGCGCTCGCCGCTCGCCTGCACTCGAGCCTGCTCGACCGCAGCCGGCCGTTGTGGGAGGCGTACGTCATCGAGGGCCTTCAAGACGGCCGCGTCGCCTATTATTCCAAGGTGCATCACAGCGGGGTCGACGGCAAAGCCGGCGTCGAGCTCGCGAGCGCGCTCTTCGACACCACGCCCGAGCCGCGAGTCTTCGAGGCTCCGGTGCGGCCGAGACGAGGTCAATACCAGCTCGGCGTGACCGAGATGCTCGAGGCCAGCCTGCGAAATGCGGCCTCGCAATACGCCAAGCTTGCCAGAATGCTGCCCGAGGCCGCCCGCGCGCTGGGCGAAGCCGCGGGCGAGGGTTTGCGCGCGGCAGGCACCCGTATGCTCGGCGGCCCGGGGCTGAAATCCGCGCCGAAGACGATCTTCAATACATCGATCACCAACCAGCGCTCGTTCGCCACGCTGTCGATGTCGTTGGCCGATCTCAAGCAAGTGGCGAAGCGCAACGAAGCGACGCTCAATGATGTGGTGATGGCGCTGTGCAGTACGGCTCTGCGCAATTTCCTGGAAGAGCGAGGCAGCCTGCCGCCGGAGCCGCTCGTCGCCGCCGTCCCGGTCAGCCTGCGGGAAAAGGGCGACAAGTCGATGAACAATCAAGTGACCATGATACTGGTCAGCCTGGCGACCGACATCGACGATCCGGCCGCGCGGCTTCGCGCGGTGCGCGCGTCCAGCGACGAGTTCAAAGGATTCCTGAGCCGGATCAAGGGCGCAATATCGACGGATTTTCCGCTGACGGGATCGCCCTGGATCATGAGCGGCCTTGCCACGCTCTACGGGCGTTCGAATCTTGCCGACCGGCTTCCTGCCGCGGCCAACGTCGTGATCTCGAACGTCCCGGGGGCGCCAATCAGCCTCTACCTCGCCGGTGCGAGAATGCTCAATTACTTTCCCGTGTCGATTCCCTATCACGGCAACGCCTTGAACATCACTGTGCAGAGCCATGTCGGATCGCTGGACTTCGGCTTGATTGCCTGTCGGCGCGCACTCCCGCAGTCCGAGCTCCATTCCCTGGCGAAGCACTTGAAGCGGGCCTTCGAGGAGCTCCGGGGCATTCAACCGCAACTCGAATCCGCGCAGCACCCCGCGGCCACGGCGCCTACGGTCGCCGCGGCGGGCGGCAAGCCGAAGGCGACTAGGTCGGGCAAGAGCGGAGGCGGCCGGCGCGCGAGCGCGGAGGTTCGCGGCGCCCGAAGGCATCCGGCGGACACGACAGCGCAGAGAAATCGTTGAATGGCGTCGAGGCATCCGTCCGGCGGCACTTCGCGTCCGCGGGGCTCAGCCGATCTCCCAATCCGATGAAAGGCGCTCCCGATGAGTGCTTCCCTCGAAACCAACATTCCGCAGCCCCGCGTGCGCCCGCTCGTAGGGAACGCCCCGGACATCGATTCGGAAACGCCGATCCAGAGCATGGTCGAGCTCGCCCGCGAGCTCGGGCCCATCTATCGCCTGTCGTTCGGCAAGGGCTCCATGCTGGTGCTCAGCTCGCTCGAGCTGGCTTCGGACGCCTGTGACGAGACTCGTTTCGACAAAAAGGTCAGCGGTGGGCTGTCCTACTTGCGGGATTTCGTCGCCGACGGCCTGTTCACCGCCCATACCAACGAGCCCAACTGGGCCAAGGCGCACCGCATCCTGATGCCGGCCTTCGGCCCGGCGTCGATGCGGAATTATTTCGAGGACATGCTCGATATCGCCGACCAGATGCTGACGAAGTGGGAGCGGCTCGGCCCGGAAGCGTCGATCGACGTCGCCGACAACATGACCCGGCTCACGCTCGACACCATCGCGCTGTCCGGCTTCGGCTACCGCTTCAACTCGTTTTATCAGAACGAGATGCATCCGCTCATCGAAGCCATGGTGCGGGCACTGTCGGAGGCCGGCGGCCGGGCGCGGCGTCTGCCGATTCAAACCACGCTGATGCTGCGAACGCAACGCCAGTACGAGGCGGACGGACGTTTCATGCACGCGGTCACCGAGGAGCTGATCGCGAAGCGCCGCAAGATGCCGGAAGACGAGGCGCCGCGGGATCTCCTGGGCCTCATGCTCAATGCCAAGGACCCGGTGACCGGGGAGCATCTCGACGATACCAATATCCGCTATCAGCTGCTCACGTTCCTGATCGCCGGCCACGAGACGACCAGCGGATTGCTCAGCTTCGCGATCCATCTCCTGCTCAAGCATCCCGAAGTCCTCCGCAAGGCGCAGGCCGAGGCAGATCGCGTGCTCGGCGCCGATACCCCGCGGTTCGAGCAGGTGGCGCAGCTCGGCTACTTCGATCAGATCCTGCGCGAGACGCTGCGCTTGTGGCCGACCGCCCCGGGGTTCACGGTCGCGCCCAAACACGACACGCTGCTCGCGGGCCGCTACCCGGTCAAGAAGCGCAACGTGCTGCTGGTGCTGCTGCCGGCCCTACACCGCGATCCGGCGGTCTGGAAGGAACCGGAGCGGTTCGATCCGGATCGCTTCGCTCCCGACATGCGGGACAAGATTCCGCCGCACGCTTGGAAGCCGTTCGGAAACGGCCAGCGCGGCTGCATCGGGCGAGCGTTCGCCATGCAGGAGGCGACGCTGGTGCTGGCCATGCTGCTGCAGCGCTTCGAGATCTGGGAGCCCGCGCGATACGAGCTCGTGGTCAAGGAGGCGCTCACGCTGAAGCCCGACGGGCTCAGAATCCGCGCCCGCGTCAGGCAGCCGGTAGCTCGCGGGTTTTCGACGAAGCCCGCGCCGCGGCCGAGCGCGCCGGCGAGCGTCCCGGAAGCATCGAGCGCCCACGGCACGCCGCTGCTGTTGCTTTACGGCTCGAATTCGGGCGCTTCGGAAGCCTTCGCCCGTCGGGTCGCGAGCGACGGCCAAGCCCGCGGCTATGCGGCCAAGGTCGCCCCGCTCGACGATTACACCGGCAGGCTGCCCAAGGAAGGTGCGGCCATCATCGTCACGGCGTCCTACAACGGCCAGTCACCGGACAACGCACGCAAGTTCGCGACCTGGCTATTGGACGACGACCTACCAGTCGGTACCCAAGGAGATCGCCGGCCATCTCGATCGCGCCGGCGCTCAAGCGCTGGTGGCGCGCGGAGAGGGAGACGCGCGAGGGGATTTCTTCGGCGACTTCGAACAGTGGTACGGCCCGCTGTGGGAACGGCTCGGCGCCGGTCTCGGCGTGGCGGCGCGGCCGACGGTCGGCGGCGGCCCGCTTTACGACGTCGAGGCGGTGCCGACCGCCGAAGTCGAGCTGGTGCGGGAGAACAAGCTCGACTTCTCCACCGTGATCGAGAATCGCGAGCTGGTGGACCTGACGTCGCCGTTCGGGCGCTCGAAGCGCCACATCGAGTTCGCGTTGCCGCCAGGAGTGACCTACGCCGCCGGCGATTATCTCGCCGTGCTGCCCGAAAATCACCCGCGCCTGGTCGAGCGCGCCGCGCGCCGGCTCGGGACACGACCGGGCGCGGCCGTGATCCTGCGCTCGAACCGAGGCGCCATGGCCGCTTCCCTGCCGACCGACCATCCCGTCTCCATCCAGGAGTTGCTGGGACGCCATGTCGAGCTCTCGGCCCCAGCAACACGAAAGGACGTCGAGCGATTGGCGGAAAGGGCGCAAGACAAAGCGCAGCAGGCGGCCCTGAACGAGCTCGCGTCGGATCCCGCGCGCTATCAGGCGGAAGTCCTCAAGAAGCGCGCGAGCGTGCTCGACCTGCTCGACGCCTATCCGTCATGCGAGCTGAGCTTGGGAGAATTTCTCGAGCTGCTTCCCGCCATGCGGGTGCGTCAATACTCGATTTCCTCCTCTCCGCGCGCGAACCCTTCCCGCTGCACGGTGACGGTGGCGATCGTCAAGGCGCCGGCCTGGTCGGGCCAAGGGGAGTTTCACGGGACGTGCTCGAGCTTCCTCGCGCGCCTGCGCGCCGAGGATCAGGTGCCGATCGCCATCCGCACGCCCAATGTTCCGTTTCATCCTCCGGCGCTCAACAGCACGCCCGTCGTGATGATCTGCGCCGGGACGGGCCTGGCGCCGTTCCGCGGATTCCTGCAGGAGCGAGCCTTGCGCCACGCCCACGGCGAGCCCGCGGGTCCGGCGCTGCTGTTCTTCGGCTGCGATCACCCCGACGTCGATTTGCTCTATCGCGAGGAACTCGAGCAATGGGAGCGCCAGGACATCGTCACGCTGTATCCGGCGTTCTTCCGCAAGCCAGAAGGCGAGGTGACGTTCGTGCAGCATCGCCTATGGAAGGACCGAGAAAAGGTCCGCGAGCTGTACCGGCAGGGCGCGATCTTCTTCCTGTGCGGGGAGGGTCAATACATGGCGCCGGCGGTCCGCGAGACGCTGGCAAAAATCTATCAGGAGACGGCCGGCTGCACGGACGCCGAGGCGTCGAGCTGGCTGCTCGAGATGGAACACAAGGGCCGCTACGTGCCGGACGTCTTCGCTTGAAGATGGGGGCTGGCCTTCTCGTTTGGCTCCCGCGCTGCGGATATCGCTAGAGCATTTTCCGGCAACGCGGGAACCGGTAGAAAACGCGACAAATATCGAATCCCAGCGCGTCGCGATTCAAGAGGATCGGAACGCGCTCCAGTCCCGCAGATGGCAGTCAGGAGACCTGCGCCGGCTCGGGATACACGAAAGCGCGCCAGCCGCCGCGGCCGAACGGCTTCCATTCGCCCTCGCGCTGGGCGAGGCGGTCGGCGATCGCATAGACCGCCGCCGGATTGTGGCCGAGCCCGCAATGGCTGCTGTGGACTTCGATGCTTTCGCTTTTGTCCGTCCGTTTCTCGACGCAACACTCCCAAGCGCAAATGCCGTCGCTTCGGCTGTAGATCGCCGTCGTGGGCACGGGGGGCGGCTCCGCAAGCGTGCGAGCAAACGCATTGCTCTGGTCGTCGACGCGATATCCGCTGGTGAGCTCGTATAGCCGCCAGGCGTGCGAGGCTCTGGGATTGCCCGAGAACGGACTGCCGAGCGTGATCACCGTTCGGATGTCGTCGGGCACCAGCTTTGCGACCTGCCGCGCGAAGATGCCGCCGAGGCTCCAGCCGATCAGGCTGACTTTTCGCCCGTAGCGGCCGCGCAGATCGCGGATGCGATCGACCATCCGTCGTTCCAAGCCGGGGAAGTAACCGTGATTTCGTCCGAGCTTCCAGCCGTGCGCGGCATACGCATGGTCCTTGAGAAATCCTCGCAGCGGCCTCGTGGAAATGTCGCTGGCCACCAAGCCGGGCAGCACCAGAACCGGATGGCCATCGCCCCGCGGCGCCAGGCGCAGGAGCGGCAGGGAAGCCGCGAACGCCGCGAGCTCATGCAGGGCTCGCCCCTCCATCAGCAGCAACAGTCGGGACGGGGGCTGAGCGTTCTCGGCGTCGAGGGCAAGGGACATGAGGGCTTCCTCTCGGTTGCTTGGCTGCGCGAACCCAGACGGAACTGCGACAAGTTTGCAGCATATATTCCCGAATGGTCGAACGCGCCACCTCATCGATCGGACCCGAAAACCGAGATCGGGCCATCGACGGCGGCGCAGAAAGATCCATGGGTAACAACAGGGGAAACCAAATGCATTGCCGTTGCAGCAGTATAAACGATTGAGATCGCAAGCGTTTTTCCTTTGCTTCACGATTTTGTGCATCGCACGCATTTATGTTGCACTGCACCATTATCCATGCCATAGGAGTGCGTGCCTCGGGCCAATGACGGACGAGGCGGCCATAGCTCCCTAAGAGGATGGAGAAGTCGGATGACCAAGAAGCAGAATAGCCGCAAATCCCAGTCGGCGACCGGAGCCGCAACCGCCGCCTATGGATCGTTGATCAAGGCGCTCGGCGGTCTTCAGAGCAAGCTCGAAATTCCGGAATCCGCGCGCGAATTCGTCAAGCGCGGCGCGGCGACCGCAAAGCAGCGCGCCGCTGCCATGCATGACGGCGCCAACAAGGTGGCGGGCGTGATCGAAGGCACGATCGTCGATGCAGTGACCGGTGTTGCCGATATCAACCGCAAGCTCATCGATACGGCCCACGACGACACGGCAGCCGCGTTGGCATCCATCGACAAGCTTGCCGCCGCGAAGTCGCTGGCGGAAGCCTATCAGCTGACCGTGGACTATTGGCGCGAGCGCGGCGAAATCGGCATGGGCCGTGCCAAGAATGTCGCCGCTTTCGTCAGCGCAAAGGTTTACGACGGCGTCAAGGCCGTCGAGGACGCTGGCGCGCGGATCACGCCGGCTTGGCGTCAGGCGGTCTGACCTCTGCTTCATGAAATCGACCAGGGCCCGCGCTAGCGGGCCCTTTCTGGTTTGCAAATCGGGCGATCGATGTTTCATTGATCGCGGCCTGGACGTATGCGCGCGCCGTGGCGAGCCATAGGATTACGACATGTCGACCACGAGCCGAAGCTCGCCCGCGATGGTGCGGGCAAACGGGATCGAGCTTTGCTACGATGCATTCGGCGACCGGAATGCAGCGCCGCTGATCCTGATCATGGGCCTGGCGGCGCAGATGATCGCCTGGGACGAGGCGTTCTGCGCGCAGCTCGCCGATCGGGGTTTTTGGGCGGTTCGGTTCGACAACCGCGACATCGGCCTATCTACGAAGCTGCAGCAATTCCCGGTCCCGGATTTGGCGTCGCTGATCGAGCAGCAGCTGCTCGGTGAACCGCTCTCCGCGCCTTACACGCTCCGCGACATGGCGGCCGACACCGTCGGGTTGATGGACGCGCTCGGCATCGAATCGGCGCACGTGGTCGGCGTGTCGATGGGCGGAGCCATTGCTCAGGAGATGGCAATTCACTCCCCGAACAGGGTGCGCACGCTGACTTCCATCATGTCTTCGACCGGGGAACCCGGACTGCCGCCGCCGACCGCGGAAGCGATGGCGATCCTGCTCGCCCCGATGCCGACCGATCGGGAGTCGTATCTTGTTCGCTATGCCCGGACATGGCAGGTCCTGCGGGGACCGGGATTTCCGCTCGACCAAGCGCGCGATGCGCAACGTGCGGCGGAAATTTTCGAGCGGGGCCTGAACCCGCCGGGCGTCGCCCGTCAGCTCGCCGCGATCGTGGCGTCCGGCAGCCGCAAGGATGCGCTGCGTGCCGTCCATGTGCCGGCCTTGGTCATCCATGGAGACGTCGATCCGCTGGTACCGCTCGCCGGCGGCATCGCGACCGCCAATGCCATTCCGGGGGCCAAGCTCGTGGTGATCAAGGGCATGGGTCACGCACTGCCGATTCCGATGTGGCCGCAGATCATCGAGGCAATCGTCTCCCACGCGAAATGACATCTCGGCCGGGGAGCGGACCGTGCTCCGAGGTGCCGACCTATCAGCATCCCGCGAAGGGATATTCCCGCTCGCCACCTCCATTCTCGCGCCTCATCCCCGGGATTGATGGCCGCAGAGTTTGCAGTTATCACATTAGGGCCAAGCAAGTGCATGGACGGCTCGGAAGGGACGGCCGTCATCGGACGATCTCGGCAGGAAGGTCGCCGCGACGAAGCAAGGGAGGGGCGTGTGAAGAACCGGCAGATAATTCTCGTCGCGCGGCCGAAGGCAAAGCTCGGCCCGGAGCATTTTCGTATGAGCGAAGGCGCGGCGCTCGAGCCCAAGGAGGGCGAAGTTCTTCTGCGCGTGCACCTCATCTCGCTCGATGCGGCCAACCGCGCGTGGATGCACGGTGCCACCTATCGCTCCGCCGTCGAAGCCGGGTCGGTCATGGCAGGGGGAGCCATCGCCGAGGTCGTCACGTCGCGTGCACCGGACTTCAGGCCGGGCGACCTCGTCTTTGCCGACACGGGCTGGCAGGATTATGCCACACTTGCAGCGAAGGCCCTCAGCAAGGTCCCGCGGATCGAGCCGATGACGCATCTTTTGAGCGTATATGGCATCGCCGGGCTCACCGCATATTTCGGCCTCCTGCGCATCGGCCGGCCGCAACCCGGTGAGACGGTCATCGTATCCGCTGCGGCCGGATCCGTGGGATCGTTCGTCGGCCAAATCGGCAAGATCAAAGGATGCCGCGTGGTCGGCATCGCCGGCGGCGCCGCAAAATGCGATTGGCTCGTAAACGAGCTCGGGTTTGACGCGGCGGTCGACTACAAGGCTGGTTCCGTCCACGCAACGCTCAAGGCCGCCGTGGCGAGCGGCATCGACGTCTATTTCGACAACGTCGGCGGCGACATTCTCGAAGCGTGCCTGGCACTCATGAACGTGCGTGGTCGCATCGTCTGTTGTGGAGCGGTCTCGGCCTACGACGGCGCCGCGCCGGCGGCGGGTCCGCGCGGCGTACCGGGCCTCATCGTCGTCAAGCGACTGCTGATGCAGGGCTTCATCGTGACGGACTATTTCGACGATCGCCAGGTTGCGGTGGCAGAGCTGCAGCGCTGGGTCCAGACGGGACAGATCAAGATCGAGGAGGACGTGATCCAGGGGCTCGAGAACACGCCCAAAGCGTTGATCGGCCTGCTCGCGGGCGAGAACCGAGGCAAGCGCATGGTACGGGTGTCGGAGTAACGTGGCGCAGGTCCCGAGCGTAGCGAGGGGACCGGGTGAGGGGTATTGCCTCGATGCAATAGCAAACAACCCCTCACCCGGCTCGCATCTCTCAACCGTTCGACACTCGCCACCCTCTCGCGCAAGGGGAGAGGGTTTCCGAGCGTGCCGCATGCTCGGAACCTAACTTCTTCTCTCGCGGTAACGAACGGAGTTCCAAATAAATTCAAGCGGTCGCCGGCAACATCGGCAAATCCGTGTCGCTCGGCCGAATGCCGGACTGGGTGATCATGCAGTGCACCTGGCCGCGGTGGTGGGTCTGGTGGTTGAAGAAATGCGTGACCAGGATCCATGCCGGCCGCGTGATCTCTCTCTGCGCCGCGCCCGAAAACCAGGTCAGCTCGCCTTCGAGCCAGTGCGGGTCGAGCGCGCTCGCCCAGCGTAAAATCACCTCGTCGAACGCTTCGCGCTCGCGCTTGAGATCCTGCCAATCCGGATAATGCCCGACCGACTCCTTGATGCCGCCCGCCGGTTTTGGCGTGCCGGCGAACCGGTGCATCCAGGTGCGGTCGCCCCACAGCAGATGATTGAGGGTCGAATGGATCGATCCGAAGAACGCGCCGCGCTCGCGCTTGCGATCCTCTTCGGAGAGCCGATCGGCGCAGCCATAGAGATTCCCGTTCTGCCAGCGATTGTATTGCGCCATCCGCTCCACGAATTGCCGGTCGATCATGGCAAATCCCCCGATCAAAACGCCGCGTCCAGCAGCACGCCCATCAGCAGCGCCGGTTCGCTGCCGCGGTTGACCCAATAATGATTGGTGCCGCGCTGGATCACCACGTCGAGCGGCCGAACCGGGATTTCATCGCCCTCGTCGAGCAGCAGCGAAACGTTTCCCCGCAGCAGCACGACGTAATCAATAGTGCGCGTGGTGTGCATGGCCGGATGCCGCCGGGTGTCGACCTGGCAATGCGAGCCCTGCATCGCCGCAAACATGTTCTTGACCGCCTGTTTGTATGCTTCAGTGGAGATGTCGCCTTGCGGGGGAATGACGAAATAACGGAAGATCGTGCCGGACGGCGGCGGCTCGAGCCGCGCCGGCTGCGCGCCGAACGCGACAAATTCGTCGCAACGGGCCGGCATCGTGCCCGTGGTCCAGAAATCGGCAAGCCCGATGTCGTTGATCTCGATGGAAATGTCCTCGGCGAGTGCCGATCTCCCGTCCGGCATGCGTTTCGTGGTGATGCGTCGAAAAGCTGGAAACATGCGATTTCTCCCGCGCTGCGCCGCCGCCGCCGGCTCGCCTTGCGCGTTCACGCGCCGCGCGCCGCCTTGTCCTGCGCGTTCACCTTCTGGATCGCCTCGCGCGCGGTTTTCCATTCCGCATCACCCCATTCGCGCAGATCGTAGAAATTGCCGCCGGTCGCCAGCGCATTGGCGCCGTCCATGGCGATGGTCTGGCCGGTGAGCCAGTCGCAACCGTCGGACAAGAGAAAGGTCGCGAGGTTCTGCAGCTCCTGCATGCGGCCGTGACGATCCATCGGGTTTAAGCGCGCGCCGCGGCTGGCCGGCATCTCGATCGGGCGCAGGCGTTTTCCCGCGCCTTCGGTGGGAATCTCGCCGGGCGCAATCGCGTTGAGCCGGATGCCGTAGCGGCCCCATTCGGCAGCGAGCGACATCGTCATCGCGTGGATCGCGGACTTGCTCATCGCCGAGGGCACCACGAACGGGCTGCCGTTGTGGATCCAGGTGACCACGATCGAGAGCACGTTGCCGGGTTTTTGCGCGGCAATCCAGCGCCGGCCGACCGCGTGGGTCACATAGAACGTGCCGTGCATCACGATGTTGGCGATGGCGTCGAACCCGCGCGGCGAGAGATCCTCGGTGCGCGAGATGAAATTCCCGGCCGCATTGTTGACGAGATCGGTGAGCGGACCGCGTTGGAAGATATCTTCCACCATCGCGTCGACGGCGGCGGCGTCGCGGATGTCGATGCCGTAGGCCTCGACCTTGCCGCCGTGCTGCTTCATCAGCTCGGCCGCGGTTTCCTCGCATACCGACTTGCGCCGCCCGCAAATGATCAGTTCCGCGCCGAGCTCGAGAAATTTTTCGGCCATACCCTTGCCGAGCCCGGTGCCGCCACCAGTGACCAGGATGCGCTTGCCGCGAAACAATCCGTCGGTGAACATGAGATTCCCTTCCCTCACGATCCCGGATTTCACGGCGCTACGCGCCGCTCCATCCGGGCTACGAAGTTATTTTCGCACGCCCGGGCGTGTCTCCCTCGCCGAGGTCCCAATAAAGCCCGGCCATCAGCCGTAGCCCCTCGCGGGCGAGCGGGAGCGGCAAATGCTCGTTGGGCGCATGCTGCGAGCAGCCCGGATAGGAATGCGGCACCCAGATCGTCGGCAGGCCGAGCAGCTCCGAGAATACATCGTTCGGCAGTGCGCCGCCTGTGCTCGGCAGGATCGCGGGTTTGCGGCCCGCGGTGCGCGCGATCGAGGCCGCCGCCCATTGCGCCCACGGATGATCCGGGTCGAGGCGGGTGGCGTGAAAGATCTCGTCGCGGGCCTTCGCGATCTCAACCATCGCGAACCCGTGGCGATCGAGGTGGCGCCGCAGTGCCGGCAGGATTTCTTCCGGATCGACGCCGACCACGAACCGTAATTGGCCGCGCGCCCAGGCCTTCGGCGGTACCGCGTTGACCGGCGCCTCCGGATTGCCGGCGCTCATCGCCAGGATCTCGAACGTCGACCAGCCATACAGCTTCTCGGCCGAGCTCAGACCGGGCTCGCCCCAGCCGGGATCGATCGCCGGACTGCCCTGGCCCGAATGGATTTCGCAATCCGCGAGTGCGCGCTTGACCGGACCGGGAATGCCGTCCGGCACCCATTGCGGAATCCGGATCTGGCCTTTCGGCCCGACGATCGCGGCAATCGCATGGGCGAGCTCGATCGCCGGATTGGAGAGTAGCCCGCCCCAATTGCCGGAATGGTGGCCGCCTTCGCGCGCCTCGATCCACAGGTCGACCGGATAGGCGCCGCGGTTGCCGAGATAGATCGTCGGCTGCTCGATGGAAATGCGCGGACCATCCGAGCCGATCAGCGCGTCGGCGGCAAACAGCAGGCGGTGCTCGGCGCAAACCTCGCGCAGTCCCGCCGAGCCGGTCTCCTCGCCCATCTCGATCAGCCATTTGGCGTTGAAGCCGAGCCGGCCGCGCGCGGCGAGCACCGCCCCCATGGCGGCGATGCCGATCGTGTGCTGGCCCTTGTTGTCGGCAACGCCGCGGCCGTAGTAGCGGCCGTCCGTTTCCGTGAGCGCGAACGGCGAGAGCCCCTTCGCCCAGCCGGACTCGAGCCCGCGGATGACGTCGCCGTGCCCGTAGCAAAGCACGGTCGGCAAATCGTCGGCCTCGATGCGCTCCGCGCACAGGAACGGTCCGCGCGCTTTCGGGTGCGTCAGCACCCGGCAGCGGAAGCCGAGCGCTTCGAGGGCCGGCACGATCTCGGCGGCGAGATAGTGCTTCAGCTCGGCGGCGCGCTCGGGATTCTGGCTCTCGGTCGGGATCGCGACGCGGCGCGCGAGGTCGGCCTTGAAGCCGCCGGAGTCGAAATAGGTCTCGGCAAGCTTGATGGCGGCGTCCCGGCTCATGCGGCTGAGGTTCCTCCGTCGTACAAATGGCAAGCGACCAGGCCGGCCTCGCGCAGCACCCGCGGCACCTCGATGCGGCAACGCGGGCCAGCCTCGGGACAGCGCGGATGAAAGGCGCAGCCGGCCGGCGGATCGAGCGGATTGGGAAACGCAAGGCCGAGCCCGGTATCGGGAACGCCGAGACCGGGTTCCGGCGTGAGCACGGAATCGAGCAGCGCCCGCGTATAGGGATGACGCGGGTTCAAGAAGATCGCCTCACGGTCGGCGGCCTCGACGATGCGGCCGAGGTACATCACCGCGACGCGGGTCGCCACATGCTCGACCACCGCGAGATTGTGGCTGATGAACACATAGGTGAGCCCGAGATCGTTGCGCAGATCGAGCAGCAGGTTGAGGATCTGCGACTGCACCGAAACGTCGAGCGCGGAGGTCGGCTCGTCGAGCAGCACGATCTTCGGCCCGACGATCAGCGCGCGCGCAATGGCGACGCGCTGGCGCTGGCCGCCCGACAGCTCGCTCGGATAGACCTCGGCGTCGCGCGCCGGCAGGCCGACGCGCTCAAGCATGGCGGTCGCCCGCGCTCGCCGTTCCTTGGCGGAGCCGATGCCGAGCACCGCGAGCGGCAGCGCCACGATCGCCGCCACGCGCTTGCGCGGATTGAGCGAGGAATACGGATCCTGGAACACCGGCTGGATCAGCCGGGCCAGCGTCCGCCGCTCGATTGCGGTCAAATCCTCGCCGGCCATGCGGATGGTACCCCGGTCCGGCGCGATGAGGCCGAGCAGCATCTTGCCGAGCGTCGATTTGCCCGAACCGGATTCGCCGACGATGCCGAGCACCTCGCCGCTCAGGACCGTGAGATCGACATCGATCACGGCGCGGATCACCGGCTTCGCCGCGAACAGGCGCTGCCCGACCACGAACTGACGCGAGACGCCGCGGGCTTCGATCAGCGCGTTCATGCCGCCACCGGGCGCGCCTCGAGCACGCAGCGCCAATCATGACTTTGTTCCGAGCGCACCGCGACGGGCGCGGCGCAAACCGCGGTTGCGTGGGCGCAACGGTCCCGGAAGGCGCAGCCGCGTATTTCTCCGATGAGCGACGGCACCACGCCCGGAATGGCGCCGAGCCGCGCGCCGGGCGGCGTCTTTCCCGGAATGGGAATCGACGCCATCAGGCCGCGCGTATAGGGGTGGCGCGGCATGCCGAACGCGGCCGCTGCCGTTCCGGACTCGACGATCTCGCCCGCGTACATCACCGCCACGCGGTGCGCGGTTCGGGCGACGACGCCGAGATCGTGGGTGATCAACAGGATGGCGATGCCGAGATCGCGCTGCAGCTCGACCAGCAGGCGGAGGATCTGCGCCTGGATGGTGACGTCGAGCGCCGTGGTCGGCTCGTCGGCGATCAGCAGCGCCGGCCCGCACATCAGCGCCATGGAGATCATGATCCGCTGGCGCAGCCCGCCGGACAGCTGATGCGGAAACTGGCCGAGCCTCTTTCCGGCGGCGGTGATGCCGACCTTCTCCATCAGCTCGACCGCGCGCTCGCGCGCCGCCTGCCGGGTCGAACCCTTGTGGCGCCGGTGCACTTCTGTCAGCTGATCCCCGATAGTGTAGGCCGGATTGAGCGCGGTCATCGGCTCCTGGAACACGATCGCCATGCGGTCGCCGCGCAACGCACCGAGCCGCGCGGCCGAAGCGCGGGTGAGATCCTCGCCCTCGAACCGGAAGCGCCGCGCCGTACGGCTCGCCGTTTGCGGCAGCAGGCCCATCAGCGCGAACGCGGTCATCGACTTGCCGCAGCCGGATTCGCCGACGAGGCACAGCGTCTCGCCGCGGTCGATCCGGAACGACACGTCGCGCACCGCATGCAGGACGCCGCGCGGCGTCGCGATGTCGACCGTGAGCCCGTCGACTTCGAGGAGGGGCACGTCAGGCCCTCCCGCCGCCGGGCGCGGTGACGTCGCGGATGCCGTCGCCCAGCATGTTGATGGCGAGCACCAGGATCGCCAGCGCCGTGCCGGGAATCGCGATCAGCCAGAATGAGAAGAACATGTAGACCTTGCCTTCGGCGATCATCAGTCCCCACGACGGCAGCGGCGGCTGCACGCCGAGCCCGAGGAACGACAGCGCCGCCTCCAGCAGGATGGCGCTCGCCGCCTCGATGGTCGCGACCACGATGAGGTGCGGCAGCACGTTGGGCAGGATTTCGCCGAGGATGATGCGATGCGTCGAGGCGCCGACGCATTCCGCGGCCGCGACGTATTCGAGCCCGCGGACCTGCTGGGTCGCGGCGCGCATGACGACCGCGAAGCGGTCCCATTTGAGCAGGCCCAGCACCAGCACGACGACCCAGAGCGAGCCGCCGACGGTCGCCACCACCGCGAGCGCGACCAGAATCAGCGGCATGGCGAGCCGCACCGTGGTCGTGAACATCACGAAGGCGTCGACGCGGCCGCCGAAATAACCCGCCGCGAGCCCGAGCGTGGTTCCGATCAGTCCCGAGATCGCCATCACGGAGGCGCCGATGAGAAGAGAAATGCGGGCGCCGTAGAGCACGCGCGAAAGATAGTCGCGGCCGAGATTGTCGGTCCCGAGCCAATGCACCCAGGTGCCCTTCTGGTACCAGACCGGCGGGATGAGGCGGCGGCCGAGATCCTGCGCATAGGGGTCGTACGGGGTCAGCACCGGCGCCAGCAGCGCGACCAGCCCGATCAGCGTGAGCAGCGCGACGCTGATCACCAGCCCCTTGTGGCCCCACAGGCGCCGATGCAGCAGCGTCCGCGGCGAGGGTCCGATCAGCTCGACCAGGGGCAGCGCGGAGATTTCCGTCATTCAGCCCACCCGGATGCGCGGATCGAGCCAGGCATTGACGAGATCTGCGCCCAGCGTCAGTCCCACGTAGATGAACGACAGCAAGGTGACGATCGCCTGCGTGACCGGCAGATCCAAGTGACTGATCGACTGATAGGCGAGATAGCCGAGCCCATCGAGCGCAAACACCGTCTCGATCACGACCGAGCCGCCGAGCAGGAATCCGAGCTGGACGGCGGCGAGCGCGACGATCGGGACCAGCGCGTTCACCAGCGCATGCTTGAGCACGATGCTCGGGCCGGAAAGCCCCTTGGCGCGCGCGGTGCGGACGTAATCGGAGGCGAGCACCTCGATCATGCCGGCGCGCGCCAGGCGCATGAACGGCGGCGCCACGTAATAACCGAGCGCAATCGAGGGCAGGACGAAATTGGCCCAGGACTCGCTGCCGGATACCGGGAGCACCGGCAGCATCACCGCGAACACCAGGATCAAAATCAGGGCGAAGAAGAAATTCGGCAAGGCCTGGCCCAGCACGGCGAGCGCGAGACAGGCGCGGTCGATCCAGCTGTTGGGATGGACCGCGGCGAGGATGCCGAGTGGAATCGAGATGGCGAGGGCGAACAGCAGCGAGAACAACGCGAGCAGCGCGGTGGTCGGCAGCTTGTCGCGGACGAGAGCGAGCACGTCGATCTTGAAATACAGCGACCGGCCGAAATCACCGTGCGCCATCTTGCCGATCCACTCGAAATATTGAGCGACGAGCGGCCGGTCGAGACCGTAGATCCGCCGAATGTTCTCGATGTCTTCGGCCCGCGCGCCTTCGCCGGCGAGCGCGGTCGCGACGTCGCCCGAGGCTCGCAGCAGCAGGAACGCGAGCGCGGACACCGCGACCGCGACGAGCACGGCAAGCCCGAGGCGCTTTAGCGCGAAGCCGAGCATGAGACGCGCTCGAGAACCCTCTCCCGTTGTGGGAGAGGGTGGCTTGCCGCGGAGCGGCAAGCGCGCTCCGTCCGGATTGTCATTGCCAGCGCATCTCCCAGAACCGCGGGACTTCGTCCGAGTAGGCGGTGAAGACCAAATCCTTAGCCGCAACGTAGAAGATGGGAATCGAATAGAGCGGCAACACGTGGGCGCGGGTCGCGATCAGCCCCAACGCTTTGGCATAGGCCGCCTTGCGTTCCTGCGGATCGGCCACCGAATCGCCGCGCTCGAGCAGATCGCGCACCTCGGGATCGCGGCCGGTATCGTCGGCCTGCCACTTGTGGAACACCGAGACGCCGGCCGATA
>VAZU01000077.1 GCA_005884745.1 Alphaproteobacteria bacterium | reverse complement strand
TTCGCTCGAAACGCGCGATCCGGAAGCGCGCGAGCGCGAGCTTTTTTCGCAATTGCCCGATGCGATCGCCAACGCCATGCGGGCGCCGGGCTGGGCGAGGCAGCTCGCCGGCATCGATCCGAAATCGGTGCGCTCGCGAAAGGCGCTCGCCGCGCTGCCGCTGCTGCGCAAGGCCGATCTCCAGGAGCTGCAGCACAAAGAGCCGCCGTTCGCCGGTTTCGCCGTCACGCCGCCCGGCAAGGCCAAGCGCCTGTTGATGTCGCCCGGTCCGATCTTCGAGCTGGAAGGCCACGGCAAGGATTGGTGGGGGGCGGCGCGCGCGCTCCATGCGGCCGGCTTCCGCGCCGGCGACATCGTGCACAACGCGTTCGCCTATCATCTCACGCCCGGCGGCTTCATCCTGGAGTCGGGCGCGCATGCGCTCGGCTGCGCGGTGATCCCGGGCGGGGTGGGCAACACCGAGCAGCAGGTCGACGCAATCGCGATCCTCAAGCCGAGCGGCTACACCGGCACGCCGGATTTTCTGAAGATCCTGCTCGATACCGCGCAAAAGCTCGGCAGGGACGCCGCCTCGCTCGAGCGCGGGCTCGTTTCCGGGGCGGCGCTGCCGCCGTCGCTGCGCCAGGAGCTCGCCGCGCGCGGCGTCAAGGTGCTGCAGTGCTATGCGACGGCGGACCTCGGCCTCATCGCCTACGAGAGCCAGGCGCGCGAAGGCATGATCGTCAACGAGACCGTCATCGTCGAGATCGCGCGGCCCGGCACCGGCGATCCGGTCGCCGACGGCGAAGTCGGCGAAGTGGTGGTGACCTCGTTCAATCGCGATTACCCGATGATCCGGCTCGCCACCGGCGATCTCTCCGCCGTGCTCGCCGGCCGTTCGCCGTGCGGCCGCACCAACCTGCGCATCAAGGGCTGGATGGGGCGTGCCGACCAGACCACCAAGGTCAAGGGCATGTTCGTGCATCCGGGCCAGGTCGCGGAGATCGTCAAGCGCCATCCCGAGCTCGGCCGGGTCCGGCTCGCGGTCACCCGCGAGGCGGAGCAGGACGTGATGACGCTCCTGGCCGAATGCCGCGGCGCGCGCGAGGGCCTCGACGACGCGCTCGCCGCAAGCCTGCAGGCCGTGACCAAGCTGCGCGGACGCGTGAAGCTCGTCGAGCCCGGCAGCCTCCCCAACGACGGCAAGATCATCGCCGATGAGCGCAGCTACGGCTGAGCATCCGCCGGGCGCGGCCGGGCGCATCGGCGTGCTGCTGGTCAATCTCGGCACCCCCGAGGCCACCGATTACTGGTCGATGCGGCGCTATCTCGCCGAGTTTCTCTCCGACCGGCGGGTGATCGAGGAGAACCGCATCAAATGGTGGCTCATCCTCAATCTGATCATTCTCTCGGTTCGGCCGCGCCGGAAAGGCCGCGACTACGACAAAATCTGGAACCGGGAGCTCGACGAATCCCCGCTGAAAACCATCACGCGCTCGCAAGCGGAGAAGCTCGCCGCAACGCCGGCGCTCGGGGACCGCGTCCGCGTCGACTGGGCGATGCGCTACGGCAATCCCTCGATCGCGTCGCGGCTCGAAGCGCTGCAAGCATCCGGCTGCGAGCGGATTCTTCTGATGCCGCTCTATCCGCAATACGCGACAAGGCGTTCGAGGCGCTGATGCAGATGCGCCGGCAGCCGGCGATCCGGGTGCTGCCGCCCTATTACGACGATCCGGTGTATATCGACGCGGTCGCTTCCTTGCTGGAGGCGGAGCTCGTCAAGCTCGCGTTCAAGCCGGAGGCGATCCTGGTTTCCTTCCACGGCATGCCGAAGGAATATGTCCTCAAGGGCGATCCGTACCAGGACCATTGCGCCGCAACGGCCCGGCTGTTGCGCGCGCGGCTCGAGCTCGACGAAGAAAGGTTGCCGATGAGCTTCCAATCGCGGTTCGGCTCGGCGGAATGGCTCACGCCCTATACCGACGCGACGGTCGCGGCGCTCGCCGAGCGCGGCGTGAAGAATCTGGCGGTGGTGATGCCGGGCTTTGCGGCGGACTGCCTGGAGACGCTCGAAGAGATCGCCGGCGAGAATGCCGAGATCTTCCGCCACCACGGCGGAAAGAATTTCGCCGCGATCCCGTGCCTCAACGACAGCGGAGCCGGCATGGCGCTGCTGCGCCACCTCGCGCTACGCGAGCTGCGCGGGTGGATTTGAGGCGTCCGCGAAAACGACAGCGCGCGGGTTTGGTTCGCAACAGCATGCCTACCCCTTGCTGGGCTAGCCACCAGCATCCGGCAAGCGCAATATCCGCGCCTCGAGTATGCGAGTAGCTCAAGGGAGGGATTCCGTTCTTCTCGCCGTCAAACCCACCCAAGCGCAAGCCCCTGCCGTCGGAGTGAACGTCCTTGTTGTCTACCATTCGGTCACCGGAAACACCGAAAAGATGGCCCACGGAATTACCGAGGGCGCCAGGTCTGTCGCAGGCGCAAACGTCGTCCTAAAGCGGGTCGGCGAAGTGGTAGCGGATGATCTATTGGCCTCCGATGCGGTCATCGTCGGCTCCCCCGTCTATTTCGCGAGCATGTCAGGTGAGGTAAAGACGTTCTTCGACAACTGGTCGCTCAAGTTCGGCCTGTTCCGCGAACTCAAGATGCGTAACAAAGTTGGCGGCGCATTCGTAACCGGAGCAGCGATTTCGAACGGCAAGGAAGTCACAATGCAAGCCATTCACGCCGCGATGCTCGTAAACCAAATGAGTATCGTGAGCGGAGGAGGCGCCTTTGGCGCGAGCGCGACGACTGGGCCTGATTCGCCCGGCATCGACGAGAAGGCATTAGAGTCCGCTCGGGCGCTCGGCAAACGCGTTGCGGAATTTGCCGCCGTCACCAAACGTGGTTCAAGAACTTAGTCCAAATTGCGTTCGCGCACCGAGAGGTCGGCCGTTGCTGCACTGGTCGGCGACAGCTGCCCGCGCTCGCTCGTCAACCACGGCAACGACACTCGCCGGCGAGCCGGGCGGGGCGGAATTGCGGGTGCGCTTTGCGGTACCGCGCGGGCCCGGCGCCGCGAGAAGTCAGGCCACGCCGGCCCGCAACAGATCGTGGAGGTGCACGATGCCGATCGGCTCACCATCGTCGATCACGATCGCGGCGGTGATCTTCGAGGAATTGAACAGCTCCAGCGCCTCGCTCGCGAGCTGGTCGGCGCGCAGCGTCTTGGGCGCGCGGGTCATGACCTGCTCGACCCGCGCGTCGAGCAGGTCCGGCCGCATGTGGCGGCGCAGATCGCCGTCGGTGATCACCCCGAGCAGGGCGCCGCCGCCCGGATCGGTGATGCCGACGCAGCCGAAGCTCTTGGTCGACATTTCGACCAAGGCCTCCGACATCCGCGTGCCGAGCGCTACGAGCGGAACCGCCGCGCCGGTGTGCATGATGTCGCGCACGAATTTTAGCATGGCGCCGAGCCGTCCGCCCGGATGCAGCATCCGGTAATCGAGCGCGGTGAAGCCGCGGCTCTCCAAGAGCGCGATCGCCAGCACGTCGCCGAGCGCAAGCTGCATCAGCGAGGAGGTCGTGGGTGCGAGATTGTGCGGGCAAGCCTCCCGCGCCTGCGGCAGGACCAGAACGACGTCCGCCGCCTGGGCCAGCGCGCTGTCGGCCTGCGCCGTCACGGCGATGAGCCCGATCCGGAACCGCCGCGAATAGTCGATCAGATCTTTCAGCTCGACGGTTTCGCCCGACCACGACAGCGCCATGATCACGTCGTCCGCGGTGATCATGCCGAGATCGCCGTGGCTGGCTTCGCCGGGGTGAACGAAGAACGCGGGCGTGCCGGTGGACGCGAAGGTGGCGGCGATCTTGCGGCCGATGTGACCGGACTTGCCCATCCCGGTCACGATCAGCCGGCCCCTGGCGCGCTGGATCATCGCGACGGCGGCGACCAGCGGCGCGCCGAGACCATCGCGGATCGCCGCGGCGAGCGCGCTGATCCCGCTCGCTTCGGCTTCCAGCGTGCGCAACGCCGACTCGATCTCGAGCCGCCGCTCCTGCCCACCCGATACTTTCGGCTCGGCCATGGTCCCTAGTCCCCGCCGCCCGCGCGGATTAGCACGGATCGCCCCGCCGCGCGATCATTCGGCCGCTCGCGCCGGCCCGGCTCGCTCGGCCACCCGCCCGGGTCGACCGGGCGCTGACCATAATCGCTTTGCATCCGTTGACCAAAACCGGCGTGCCCGTTTCGCGAGGCCGCCAGCGCGGCCTGCGGTCCCGGCGGTGAGCCGCCCTGTTTGTTTGCGGCGTAGCCGCCGCCACACGGGTGCGCATCGCCGGCTCATTTCTCGCCCAGCAGCTTCTCCAATTCGACGCGGAATTCGGCGCGGATATCCTCGCGCGCCAGCGCATAGGCGACGTTCGCGGCCAAAAAACCGATCTTCGAGCCGCAATCGAACGTCCGGCCCTCGAACTTGAAGCCGTAGAACGGCAGGTTCAGCGCCAGGCGCATCATCGCGTCGGTGATCTGGATCTCGCCGCCGGCGCCGCGCTCCTGCGTCTGCAGAATCTCGAAGATCTCCGGCTGCAGGATGTAGCGGCCGGTGATGATCAGATTGGACGGCGCGCTGCCGCGCGGCGGCTTTTCCACCATGCCGGTGATCGAGAACGCCTTGCCCCGCCGCTCGCCGACGCCGACCACGCCGTACATGTGGGTGCGGTCGGGAGGCACTTCCTCGACCGCAACGACGTTGGCGCGCTCGCCGAGCTCGCGATAGGCGTCGATCATCTGCCCCAGGCACCCGCGCGGCGCCTGCACCAGCACGTCGGGCAGCAGCAGCGCGAACGGTTCGCGGCCGACCAGCTCGCGCGCGCACCACACCGCATGGCCAAGTCCGAGCGGGGTCTGCTGCCGCGTGAAGCTCGTCGTTCCGGCGCTCGGCAGCTCGCGGTTGAGCAGCTCGAGGTCGGCATGCTTGCCGCGCTCGTTGAGGGTGAACTCGAGCTCGAGCTGCCGGTCGAAATGGTCCTCGATCACGCCCTTGTTGCGGCCGGTCACGAAGATGAAATGCTCGATGCCGGCCTCGCGCGCCTCGTCGACGACGTGCTGGATGAGCGGCCGGTCGACCACCGTGAGCATCTCCTTCGGCACCGCCTTGGTGGCCGGCAGGAACCGGGTACCGAGGCCGGCAACCGGAAATATCGCCTTGCGAATCGGGGACATAGCCGAGAGATTCCTGAAGAGCGGGGTGGTTGCGAACGGCAGGCGCTGCTTTGTCGGCAAAATCCCCGGGGATTTCAAGGAAACGAAATGCCGATGAGGGCGGACACGGGCCAGCCGGGCGAGGATGCCGCAGCCGGGCCGGGTGGATTTGCCTGTGGCCCGTTGACGTGCCGCCCTGCTTTGGCCAGAAATTCGCTCCCAATAGGCATAGGCGCCGGCTCGGTTAAGCGGCCGGAAACGATCGCAGCCCTCAATAGAGGGGACGGCGCCGCGGAGAGCGCCGGGAAGGGCGCGGGTACATGGGCAAGCGTGGAATCCAATTCGCCAAACCGGCGCGCGGCGTTCGCGGCGCGGCGCTAATGGCCGCCGTCGTGGCTTGCGCCGTTACGGCGGCCCCGGTTCGGGCGCAGCTCCAGGAGGAACGCGCCGTGCTGGTCCGCGGCGAAGTCACCGGAACCCTGCCTGCCAGTCGGGGCTGGAGCGGGGAGGCCGGCGGGTCCGGGCACCCGCTGATGAGCCCGCAGGCGATCCTCGCCGCGGCCAGCAATTTCCAGAACTGCATCGCGCAACTGTGGCCGCAGGCCGCCCGACGCGGCGTGTCATGGCAGACGTTCCAGGCCTACACGGGGGATCTCGAGCCCGATCTCCACATCATGGACCTGCTCGACGCCCAGCCGGAGTTCACGAAGTCGCTGTGGGATTATCTCGATCTTCTGGTGAACGACGCCCGCATCGCCGCCGGACGGGAGATTTTGGCGAAATACCAGCCGGTATTCGCGGCGGTGGAGAAAGCCTATGGGGTCGACCGCCACGTCATCGCGGCGATCTGGGGGATCGAATCGAATTTCGGCAGCGCGATCGGCGAGCGCCCGGTGCTGCAGTCGACCGCGACGCTTGCCTGCATCGGCCGGCGCCAGGATTATTTCCGGGAGGAATTCCTTTCGGCGCTCGAAATCGTTCATCGCGGCGACGTGCGGCCGGATCGGCTCAAGGGCTCGTGGGCGGGCGCGTTCGGTCCGACGCAATTCATGCCGACGGCATTCAAGCGTTATGCGGTCGATTTCGACGGCGACGGCCGGCGCGACGTGGTCGATTCCATTCCCGACGTCATCGCCTCGACCGCCAACAATCTGCGCATGGACGGCTGGATCGCCGGCCAGACCTGGGGCTACGAGGTCGTGGTCCCGCAGGGGTTCAACTATTTGTGGGCGGACCGCTCGCGCCAGCTCAGCCTGCAGGAATGGCAACGGCTCGGCGTCCAGCGCGTCGGCGGCAAGGTATTTCCGCGGCCGACGGATCGCGCCTATCTGCTGGTGCCGGCCGGTGCCCGCGGCCCGGCGTTCCTGATGCTCAACAATTTCCGGGTGATCATGCGCTACAACCCGGCGGAGGCTTATGCCCTCGCCATCGGCCACCTCGCCGATCGCTTGCGCGGCGAGGGACCGCTGGGGCAGCCCTGGCCGCGCGACGAGCGCGTGCTCAGCCTCGGCGAGCGTTACGAGATGCAGCAGCGGCTGGCGTTGCACGGCTTCGACGTCGGCGAGCCGGATGGACGGTTCGGAGCCAAGACCCGCGCTGCGATCCGCGAGTTCCAGTTGCGCACCGGCCTGATCCCGGACGGGTTCGCCTCCACGCAAGTGCTCGACCGGCTGCGCGCGCAGTGACTTTTGCCTCCCCTGAAGGGGAGGGAAAACCTCGAAGTTGACATTTTCCTCGGGCTATTGGCGGATGGCCCGTCGCTCTCGAAGGGAAGGCCGCGGGTTGGCCGGGCGCATCAGATGAAAACGGCAAGCGTTTCGGGCCGGCTCGCTGCCCTCATGTTGCTGCTCGCGGCGGAAATTTGGCTCGCGTGCGCGGCCTCCCTCCTCGTCAGCACGCCGGCGGCCGCGCAATTCTGGGATTACCCTTTCTGGGGGCAGCGACAGGCCCCGCAGCAGCGCCAATATCGGCCGTGGGGAGGCTGGCAGCAGGGTCCCGAGCAGCAGCAGCGGTGGTCGCAGCCGCCGGTCGACGCTTCCAAGGCGCCGCCGCCGCGCAAGCCGGAGAGTGCGCCGGCCAAGACCGTGGCGGTCCTGGGCGATTCCATGGCCGATTGGCTCGGCTTCGGCCTCGAAGATGCGTTCGCCGAGACGCCGGAGATCGGGGTTACCCGCAAGAACCGCACCTATAGCGGCTTGATCCGCGGAGAATCCCGCAAAGAATTCGATTGGCCGCAGTCCGCGAAGGAAATCCTCGCGGCCGAGAAACCCGATTTCATCGTCATGATGCTCGGGGCGAACGACCGGCAGTCGATCCGGGAACGGCCGCCCCGGGTCACTCCGAAGCCGCAGCCCGCGCCACAGGCCAAGCTCGAAGGCGGCCAGCCGACGCAGATCAATCCGGCGGCGGGTCAGCAGTCCCCCGATGCGCAAGAGGGTGCCGCCGGGACAGAGCCGCAGAAATCCTCCGAGCCGCAGAAACCGGCCGCCGCCGCCGAGCCGCCGCCCGGTCCGATGATGACCTACGAGTTTCACTCCGAAAAATGGGGCGAGGCCTACGGCAGGCGCATCGACGAGATCATCTCCGTGCTCAAGAGCAAGGGCGTGCCGGTGCTTTGGGTCGGATTGCCGGCGCTCCGCGGCACCCGCGCTACCGCCGACGTCGCCTATCTCAACGAGCTCTATCGCGGTCATGCCGAAAAGGCCGGGATTACCTATGTCGACGTGTGGGACGGCTTCGTCGACGAGAGCGGCAATTTCGCCCCGCGCGGCCCGGATTTCGAAGGGCAGACCCGCCTGCTGCGGGCGGGCGACGGCGTGCATTTCACCAAGGCCGGCGCCCGCAAGCTCGCGCATTACGTCGAGCGTGAGATCCGGCACGTGATGCTCAGCCGCGGCGCGCCGATGGCGCTGCCTACGCCGGAGGAGCCGCAGCCGGACGCCTCCCGCCCCGGCTCGCCGGCGGTGCGTCCCGTGGCCGGGCCGGTGGTGCCGTTGACCACGCCGGCGAGCGCGGCCGAGGGCCTGCTCGGTGCCGGCGCACAACGGCCCGCCGTGGCCGATCCCAATGCCAATCGCGTCCTGGTGAAGGGCGAGCCGCTGCCGGCGCTGAGCGGCAGGGCGGACGATTTCGCCTGGCCGCGCCCCGATGCGAAACTGCAACCGGCGCCCGAACCGAGTGCGGCGCCGGGTTCCGCGCCCGCGGCGAAGCCCGGCACCGCCGGCTCACCATCTGCGACGAAACCGGCAGCACCGGCTCCGGCGAAAAAGCATGCGCCCGCCGCTGCGGCAGCCGGCGAGGACGGCCGTCGACCGCCGTCGCTGACCGACGATCGGCGCCGGCGTACGTCGCCCGACAATGGGCCGCGGCCGCCTGTGGCGGTGCCGCTCGCGCCGCCCCATGGAGGATGGTAGCTCCTTGGCCGGGCGGGGAGCGCTGCGGGACCGCGGCGAAGCCGATCCGTTGAGGTTGGCACTCCCGTACTGACGTGAAGCTTAGCCCTGCGCGCCGCCGGCAGTGTCCGCCATTGCCGCGCCGCGCCGTCCCGTCGGTTTGGAGGCCGTCGCCGTCCCGTCGCCGACCGTTTGGCGCTCCATCGCGGCGTCGATCGTCGCTCCCACGAGAATCACGATCGTGGACAGCCAGATCCAGGTCATGAATGCGATGACCGCGCCGAGCGACCCGTAGGTCTTGTTGTAGCTGCCGAAGTTCGCCGCATACCAGGAGAACAGCAGCGAGATCGCGATCCAGAGCAGGGCCGCGATTACGCCGCCCCAGGTGATCCACCGCCGCCGCGGTTCGTTGCGGCCGGGGCCGTAGCGATACAGAACCGATAGCGCCAAGCTGACCGTCACGAACAGCAACGGCCATCGCGCAATCTTGAGGACCCGCTCGGTCGCGCTTTCCAGGCCGATATATTGCAGCGCCACCGGCACCACCGCGACCACAGCAAGCGCCAGCAGCAGGAACACGATCGCCGCCAGCGTGAAGCCCAGCGATATCAAATTGAGGCGCACGAAGCCGCGCTTCTCCTTCTCGCCGTAAACGATGTTGAGCGCGTCGAACAGGGCCTTGATGCCGGCATTGGCGCTCCACAGGGAAACGCCAAGGCTGAGGACGAATGCCAGGCCCAGCGTTCGTGCGCCTTGCGCGGCAACGCGGTGCATTTCATCGCGAACGACCTCGATCGCGCCGCCGGGTACGAAGCTCGAAATGGAATCGAGATGGCTCGCCATGGTCGCGGGGTCGGCGAACAGCCCGTAAATGGAAATCAACGCGGCAATGGCCGGGAAAATCGCGAGCAGGGCATAGAAGCTTACCCCGGCGGCAACCGCGATGACCCGGCATTCCGTGATGCGGGCGTACACGCGCGGGAGCATGTCCTTCCATCCCCGCGCCGGAATTTCCGACGGCGTTTCGGCGAGCGGGCTGTGATCGGCTGCGAGGCCCCGCTCGCTTCGCCGCGTTCCCGCACCGGCGAATTGCTGCCGGCGCCATCCCGGGTCTCTCGTCATCCGATTGTTTCGTCTCCTGCAGTGCGCCGAGCAATGATTGCGACCCACGTGGAATTCACGCGGTCAACCGCGATTCGGCGGAATGTGTTCCGGCGGGCAAGCGAAATACGTTTGCAGCTTCGGCCGGCGACGGGCTGCCGCTGCGCTGCACCGCGTCCGGGGAACGCGGTCAGCGGCCGGCCCGGTTCCAGCCGCGGCCGGTATCGCCGAACGCCTCGAAGCCGTTCTCGGTCACCGCCAATGTGTCCTCCAGCTTGATGAAGCCGCGGCGCGGATGCTTCATCGTGGTCTCGATCGACACCACCATGCCGCTTTGGAGCGCGCGGTCCGCATCGTAGCCGCTGTAGGCGCGGTTGGTGGCGAGCCGCGGCGCTTCGTGGCTGATCAGCCCCATGCCGTGGGCGATGAATTCCAAATAGCCGCGGTGCGGCGAGGCGTTCATCAGCTCTTCGGCGGCAACGAAGATGTCGCCGCCGCGCGCGCCGTGGCGGATCGGCTTGCGCGCGGCCTGCTGAACCGCATCGACGGCCGCGAGCAGGTCCTGCAGTTCGGAATCCGGCTCGCCCAGAATCCCCATCCGGCACAGATCGCCGATGTAGCCGCGATAATTCCCGCCGGAATCGAGCGAGATGATGTCGCCCGGCTCCAGCCGCTGATCCGACGGCGCGCGATTCAAGCTGGTGCCGGCCGTCATCAGGCAATATTCGAAGGTGAGCCCGCGGCCGACCTCCTCGCGCCGCAATCGTTCGATCGCCTCGATCTTGGTCATTCCGGGCGCGCAGCTTGCGAACACCGCGAGCATCGACGCCACGACGCGCTCGGAAGCTTCCCGCAACAGCCGAAGCTCGGCGGCGGTTTTCCGCGCGCGCAGCCGCTCCAGCGGGAAATGCGCGTCGACGATCTCGCATTCCGGCAGGGCCTGGCGCAGCGCGGCATCGGCGTCGGCGGGCAGGAACGAGGCCTCGATCCCGATGCGCCGGATGCCCGGACCGAGCCCGCGGACGTGCTCGACCGCGAGCTTGATCGCGTCGACCGACCCGGAGGCCGCGGTCTTGACCGCCGGCGTCCAGAACTTGCCGAGCTCGTTCTCGAACGCCTCGAGCCGATAGCCGATGTAGGCGGCCTGTTCCGGCCGGCCGCGCCGATAGACCAGCACCGGCAGATAACGGCTCACGCCGATGGCGTCCATGTAATCGAAGAAGAAGAAGCGGTAGCCGCCGAGCAGATATTGCACGTTGTGCTTCGACGTGACGAGAAGCGCGTCGATGCCGGCGTCTTGCAAAAGCTCGTCGAGCCGGGCGGTATCGAACGGGATGGGCCTTGCGGCCGGTTCTGCCGCGCGGGCAAGCGTTGCGCTATCCATGACGTTTTCTCCGAATTCCGTTCCGATGCAGGAGCTTGCCCGATCCCGCCGGGCCGTGTCACTACCCCGAACGGCCCTGGAAAGGGATTTCCCAATGGCCGCGACCGGGAACCTGTTTGCCGATATTTCGCCGAAGGGCGCCGACGAGCAGCTCACGGAATTGCTGCGTACGCCGGCCGTGCGCATCGAGCGCATCGTATCGCACGGGCACGCGAGCCCGCCGGGATTCTGGTACGACCAGGATTTGGCCGAATGGGTGCTCCTGCTCGCGGGCGCGGCGATCCTCGCGTTCGAGGACGATCCCGAACCGGTCCGGCTCGAGCCGGGCGATCACGTCTTGATCCCGGCGCACGCGCGCCATCGGGTGGAATGGAGCGATCCGGACCGCCCCACCATATGGCTGGCGGTGCATTATGGGCGATGAGTGCAGCGCAAAGCACGGGAACCCGATGCCATGCCCCAACCCTTGATCGCGCTCACCGGCGGCACCGGCTTCATCGGCCGCTATCTAGTGCGCGGGCTCTCGCAACGCGGCTATCGCCTGCGGGTGCTGCTGCGCCGCCCGAGCGTGCTGCCGCCGGAATGCGCCGGCGCGGTGGTCGGCGATCTCGCGCGGCCGCAGAACATGGCGGCGGCGCTCGCCGGCGCCGACGCGGTGATCCATTCGGCCGGGGTCGCCCATGGCATGTCCGGGCTGCCCGAGGACGATCATCGGGCGCTCAACACCCAAGCGACGATCGGCCTGGCGCGCGCGGCGCAACGCGCTGGCATCCGCCGCTTCGTATTTCTGTCGTCGATCCGCGCGCAATCCGGCCCGACCGCCGCGGGCGTCCTGACCGAGGATTTGGCGCCGCGGCCGACCGACGCCTACGGCCGCTCGAAACTCGCCGCCGAACGCGGCTTGGCCGAGCTCGAACTCGATTGGGTCGCGCTCCGCCCGGTACTCGTCTACGGGGAGGGCGTCAAAGGCAACATGGCGCGGCTCATTGCGCTGGCGCGCTCGCCCTGGCCGCTGCCGCTCGCCGGCCTCGACGCCCGGCGCTCGCTGCTCTCGCTCGACCATCTCCTCGCGGCGATCGATTTGCTGCTCGCCACGCCGGCGCCGCTGCGGCGGCCGCTGATCGTCGCGGATCCCGGGGCGCTGACCATACCGGAGATGATCACGGCGATGCGGCGCGGCCTCGGGCGTAGGCCCGGGCTGTTTCGCGTGCCGACACCGCTGCTCGAAATGCCATTGCATGCACTGGGCCGCTCGGAAATTTACGAGCGCCTCGGCGGTCCGCTGGTCGCCGACGCCGCCGCGCTGGCGCGGCTCGGCTGGACGCCGGCAATCACGACCGCATCGGGACTGGAGCAGCTGATGCGGAGCGGCACGTGACCTGGAAGCTCGGTGGGTGAGATCAGGCGAGGCCGGCCCGCGGACGGGCTTCCCCTCTCCCAGCCAAACCCGGGTGTTCCCGGGTTTGACCATTTGATGAGCGGTCCAAGTCGGAAACACCCGACTTGACGAGGGAGAGGGTGGCCGATCCGAGTGCAACGAGGATCGGTCGGGTGAGGGGTAATTTGTTTGATGCAGGAACCCCTCACCCGCCTCGCCGACTGCGTCGGCTCGTCACCCTCTCCAACAACAAGGGGAGAGGGTTTCGGAGTGTGCCTCGGCACTGAGCGCTCACGCCGCCTTCCATTTGATGGAGCAGCCCATCGAGGCGAGCTGCGGGCTGGGCGCCTCGCCGCTCAGAGCGATCGCGCGCATCGCCTCGAGGAGCTCCCTGCGGGCGCCGGCGGGCGGCGCATTCATGCGCCCCTCGTCGAGGCGGCCGCGATATTTCAGCCTGCGCGCCGCGTCGTAGCCGAAGAAGTCGGGCGTGCACACAGCCCCATAGGCCCGTGCCGCCGTCTGGTCCTCGTCGTGCAGATACGGAAACGGGAAATCGTGCGTCTTCGCGAAGCGCTGCATGTTGGCAAACGAATCCTCCGGATAGGATTTCGCGTCGTTCGAGCAGATTGCCGCGAACCCAAAACCCTCGGCGAGCAGCGTGCGCGCATCGGCGACCATCCGGTCGATCAAAGCCTTCACGTAGGGGCAATGGTTGCAGATGAAGACGATCACCGTGCCGTGCTTGCCGGCGACGTCAGCGAACGTGTACGTGCGGCCATCGGTGGCCGGCAGTCGGAAATCCGGCGCGGACGCGCCGAGCGCGACCGGCGGGGCTGTGGCGGCCATGGGTCTCTCCTTCGCAGTTTTCGCCCAAATGGAGCGCATGCGCTCCTACCCGGGCCGAATGGCTGATCCGGGTTGAATCACGGCCCCTCGGGGAGCTGCGGCAGGTCATCGGTGATCGTGAACCACGGAGCCTTGCTGGCGACGTGCACGTGAAGCGTCGGCCGGATGCCCGGATCGTCATCCAAAGCGCCGAGCGGCAGACCGTAATAAGCGCGGTTCGCGTCGAACTTGCTGAGGATCGCCGAGCCGCACACCCGGCAAAAGCCTCTGCGGTTTCCCGGCGAGGATTCGTAGAAAGTGACGAGTTCCTCGCCCTCGACCCATGCGAAATCCGCGGCTCGCACGCTCGCGCGGCTGCGAAAGGCGCTGCCGTGGGCCTTGCGGCACATGGAGCAATGGCAATGGCGCGCGTCGAACAGCGGCCCGGCAATGCGATATCTCACGCCGCCGCACAGGCAACTTCCGCGAATCATGTGCGTCTCCATCCTAACCGACGGGCCACAGCCAGGCGGCGCCCAAATCGATCCCGATGCGCATTCGCAGATGCAATTCCGTAGCCCGGATGGAGTGGCGCGCAACGCCGCGCAATCCGGGAACGCAGACCCCGGATTTCGCTTCGCTCCATCTGGGCTACAGATTACAGGCGGTCACGCTGCGTTTGCCAGCGCGGATGCAGTCGGCGCGTCGTAGGGCAGGGTGGTTGCCGCCAGCGCCAGATCCTTGACGATGCGGACCAGCCGGGCATCCCTGGGCACGTCGGCCATGCGGAATCCGGCCTTGCGCGCCAGCGCCTGCATCGCCTCGTTGGTGCGCAGCACGTCGCCGACCAGGCGGCGCGCGCCGAGGCTGCTCGCCCGGGATTCGAGGTCGGCCAGCAGCAGCCCGCCGATGCCCTTGCCGTGCCAGCCCTCCGCGACCGAGAGCGCGAATTCGCAATCGAGCCGATCGGGCGAAAGCGCATAGCGCGCCTCCCCGATCACGTCGTCGGCCCGCGTCTGCGCGATCAGCCCCAGCTGGTCGGGAGGATCGAGATGAGTCACGCGGTCGAGCTCGGCCGGTGGCAGTTCGCGCAGCGGGCCGAAGAACCGTTTGTAG
>VAZU01000277.1 GCA_005884745.1 Alphaproteobacteria bacterium | reverse complement strand
TCTACATGCTCGGCGCGTTCTTCGGCTTCCAGATCAGCCAATGGCTGGGGTTCTGGCCGGCGTTCGTCGTCGCGCCGGTGCTGGTCGGAGCGATCGGGGCGCTGGTCGAGCGCTACGGCCTGCGCAACGTGCACCGGCACGGCCACGTCGCCGAGCTGCTGTTCACGTTCGGCCTCGCCTTCGTCATCGAAGAAGTGGTGCAGATGATCTGGGGCAAGGTGCCGGTCGATTACCGGGTGCCGCCCTCGCTCGATTTCAGCGCGTTCACGATCTTTACCACGACCTATCCGGCCTACAAGATGTTCGAGCTCCTGACCGCGATCGCGATCTTCGCGGTGCTGCTCGCGGTGCTGACCAAGACCCGGGTCGGCCTCATCATCCAGGCGGCGCTCACGCATCCCAACATGGTGGCCATGCTCGGCCACAACGTGCCGCGGGTGTTCATGCTGGTGTTCGGGGTCGGCACCGGGCTGGCCGCGGTAGCCGGCGTCATCGCCGGCCCGGCTTTCGTCACGCAATCGAACATGGCGGCGGTGCTCGGTCCGATCCTGTTCGTCGTCATCGTGGTCGGGGGGCTCGGCTCGCTTTCCGGTGCCTTCGTAGCCTCGCTGCTGATCGGGCTGGTCCAGACGTTCGCGGTCTCGGTCAATTATTCCGCCTCCGACCTGTTCGCCGGGATCGGCTTCAGCCCGGCGTCCGGCACCATCCTGCACGATCTGTGGGAGGTGACCTTGGCGCAGATCGCGCCGATCATTCCCTACCTGATGCTGGTGCTGATCCTGATCTTCCGGCCGACCGGGCTCTTGGGGAAACGCGAGACGTGACCGAGGCGACGAAAATCGGCGTGCGCACCGCCCAGCCGGTCGACTGGATGTCGATCGCGCGGCGGTACGGGGCGTGGCTGCTGCTCGCGGCGGCTTTCGCCGTGCTGCCGAAGATCTTCGCCTCCGGCATCGCGCACACGATGATGAGCCTGATGGGCATCATGATCGTGTTCGCGCTGTCCTACAACATGCTGCTCGGGGAGACCGGGCTGTTGTCGTTCGGCCACGCGGTCTATTACGGGCTCGGCGGCTTCCTCGCGGCGCACGCGATGAACACGCTCGCGCGCGAGGCGCTGCCGGTGCCGGTGTTCCTGATTCCGCTGGTCGGCGGATTTTCCGGGCTGCTGTTCGGGATCGTCTTCGGCTCGGTCTCGACCCGGCGCGGCGGCACCGCGTTCGCGATGATCTCGCTGGGGCTGGGCGAGCTCGTGGCGTCGAGCTCGCTGATCCTGCGCAGCTTCTTCGGCGGCGAAGAAGGCATCAGCACCAACCGCACCAAGCTGTTCCGCGTGTTCGACCTCAATTTCGGGCCGCAGCTCCAGGTCTATTACCTGATCGCGGCCTGGTGCCTGATCTGCATGATCGCCATGTACGCACTGACCCGCACCCCGTTCGGGCGCATGTGCAACGCGGTGCGGGACAACCCGGAGCGGGCGCAATTCGTCGGCTATAACCCCTACGTGGTGCGCTTCATCGCGTTCAGCCTCGCCGGCCTGTTCGCCGGGATCGCGGGCGGGCTCGCCGCCATCAATTTCGAGCTGGTGAATGCTTCCGTCGTCGGCGCCGGGCAATCCACAACCGTGCTGCTTGCCGCCTATATCGGCGGTATCGGCAATTTCATCGGTCCGGTGATCGGCGCCGTCCTCGTCACCTATCTGCAGGTGATGCTCAGCGACGTCACCGAGATCTGGCAGCTCTATGTCGGCCTGCTGTTCATCGCCATGGTGATGTTCGCGCCCGGCGGAATCGCCGGCCTTATTTTCATGCACGAGCCGCTGTGGCACGCCGGCGCCTACCGGGCGCTGTTCGGCCGGTTGATCCCCGCGTATCTGTTGGCGCTGATCCCCGGATTGATGGCGCTCGCCGGCCTCATTCTGGTCATCGAGATGACGTTCCGGCTGATGGTGAAGGCCTCCGAAGGCACGCGCATGAGCTTCGTATCCGTGCCGCTCGATGCGGCGGCGCCCGTGCCGTGGATCGTGGCCGCCGTGCTGCTCGTCGGCGGCCTTTATCTGTTCCGCCGGACCTGGCCGTTCGTCGCCGACGCGTGGCAGCACGCCCACGCCGAGATGCAGCAAGCACGCCGGAGCGCCGCATGAGCGCCGCCGCCATCGAGCTCACGGACCTGCGCAAGAATTTCGGGCCGACCGAGATCATCCGCGGCGTCAGCCTGACCATCCCGCTCGGCGAGCGCCACGCCATGATCGGTCCCAACGGCGCCGGCAAATCGACGCTGTTCAACCTGATCAGCGGGCGCCTCGCCCCCACGGCCGGCGGCATCCGCTGCAAGGGCGAGGACATCACCGGCCAAAAACCCTACGAGATCAACCGGCGCGGGCTGTCGCGCAGCTTCCAGGTGACGAATATCTTTCCGCGGCTGAGCGTATGGGAGAACATCCGCTGCGCCGTGCTGTGGTCGCTGGGCTACCGCTATTCGTTCTGGCACGGCATCAATTCGCTTGCCGACGTGCGGCAGCGTACCGAGCAGATTCTCGAGGAGATCCATCTCGCCGACCGCCGGCGCATCCAGGCCGGCGTGCTCACCTACGCCGAGCAGCGCGCGCTCGAGATCGGCATCACGATCGCGGGCGGCGCCGAGATCATCCTGCTCGACGAGCCGACCGCCGGCATGAGCCACGCCGAAACCGAGGACGCCGTCGCGCTCATCCGCAAGGTCAGCGCCGGCAGGACCTTGATGATGATCGAGCACGACATGGGCGTCGTGTTCGATCTTGCCGACCGCATCTCGGTGCTGGTCTACGGGCAGATCATCGCCTGCGACGCGCCCTCGAAGATCAAGGCCGATCCCGCGGTCCAGCAGCACGCCTATTACGGCAAGAGCCACATCCTGCAGGGCGTGCATCTTGTGGTCGGCGCCGGCGAGATCGTCAGCATCCTGGGCCGCAACGGGGTCGGCCGTTCGACGACCTTGAAGGCCATCATGGGCGACGTGCCGCCGCACGGCTCGATCACCTTCAAGGGCGAGCCGATCGCCGGATTGAAGTCCTATGAGATCGCGCATCGCGGGCTCGGCTACGTGCCGGAGGACCGCGCCGTGTTTCCCACGCTCACCGTCGAGCACAACCTGCTGCTCGGGGTCAAGAACGCCAACAAGACGCCGCGCTGGGGCTTTGGCGATACCTATCGGGTGTTTCCGCGGCTC
>VAZU01000284.1 GCA_005884745.1 Alphaproteobacteria bacterium | reverse complement strand
GTGTCCCGGGACGGCATGCCCAAGCAATTCATGCCGATCGTGGGCGAGCGCTCGACGTTCCAGCAGGCGCTGCTCCGCCTCGCCGATCCAAAATTGTTCGCTCCGGCGATCGTCATGACGGTCGGCGATTTCCGGTTCTTTGCCCGCCGCCAGGCGGAGGAACTCGGCCAGGAAGCAACCATGGTGCTCGAGCCCGAGCGCCGGGATTCCGCGCCGGCCATCGCCGCCGGAGCCATGATCGCGCGGCAGCGCGATCCCGAAGCCATCGTGCTCGCGCTCGCGGCCGATCACGTGATCCTGGATCCGGAGCTGTTTCACGCGGCCTGCATTTCCGCGCGCAAGGCGGCGGACGCCGGCCACATCGCCACGTTCGGCATCGCCGCGAGCGAGCCGAGGACCAGCTACGGCTACATCCGTTGCGGCGCCTCGCTCGGCGACGGCATCCGGCGGGTCGAGCGTTTCGTCGAGAAGCCCGACGCGGCAAATGCGCTGCGCTATCTCGACGAGGGCTATGTCTGGAACTCCGGGAATTTCATGTTCCGCGCCGACGTGCTGGTGAGCGAGCTCGAGCGACATGCGCCGCAGATCGCCGCGGCGGTCGCCGCCTCGGTCGAACGCGCACGCGACGATCTCGGCTTCCTGCGGCTCGACGCCGAGAGCTACGCGCGCGCGCCGCAGCTCTCGTTCGACTACGCGGTGATGGAGAAGACCGACCGCGCCGTCGTGGTCGAGGGTAAGTTCCGCTGGTCCGACATCGGCAGCTGGGACGCGATCTTCGAAATCTCCAAACGCGATGCCGACAACAATTTCGCCACGGGTCCGGTCGTCGCCGTGGACAGTCGGAATTGCCTGGTCCATGCCGAGGAAAGGCTCACCGCCGTGCTCGGCGTCCGCGATCTCATCGTGGTGACCACGCCCGACGCGGTGCTGGTGGTGCCGCGCGAGCGCGCCGAAGAGGTGAAAGGGCTGGTGTCGCTGCTCAAGCAGGCCGCCCGCCCCGAGGCGACCAACCATCGGCGCTGCCATCGGCCGTGGGGATATTACGATGCGGTCGACGTCGGCGAGCGGTTCCAGGTGAAGCGCCTGGTCGTGGCGCCGGGCGGCACGCTGTCGCTGCAGAAACACCTGCATCGCTCCGAGCATTGGGTCGTGGTGCGCGGGACGGCGGAGGTGACGATCGGCAAGGTGAAAAAGACCGTGCACGAGAACGAATCGGCGTACATCCCGATGGGTGCCGTCCACCGGCTGTCCAATCCGGGAAAGATCGCGCTCGAGCTGATCGAGGTGCAGACCGGCAGCTATTTCGGCGAAGACGACATCATCCGGCTCGACGACGTCTATCGCCGCGGCCCGGCCGAATGACGGACGCCGAGCCGATCCTGCTGACCGGGGCCGCCGGGTTCATCGGCTTCCACGTGACGCGCCGTCTGCTCGAACGCGGGCGGTCCGTCATCGGCCTCGACAATCTCGATCCTTATTACGACGTGCGGCTCAAGCAGGCGCGGCTCAAGCAGCTTGCCGGCTTTTCCGCCTTCGGCTTCGAACGGCTCGATATCGCCGACCGGGCGGGAACGGCGGCATTCTTCTCCGCTCGCCGGTTTCCCATGGTGGTGCATCTTGCCGCGCAGGCGGGAGTGCGGCACTCG
>VAZU01000076.1 GCA_005884745.1 Alphaproteobacteria bacterium | reverse complement strand
GCCGTGATGTTGAGCGCGAGCAGAACCAGACAGGTGAACAGGACGGCGCCGAGGATCTTGTTGACTTCGAAGGAATCCATCGGGGAAGCGCTCTTTGCATGGCGCGGGCGGCGGGAATGCGGCCGGACAGATAACCGGTTGCCTCGCCTCTGGCAACCCGTATAAGCACCACGCAACGGCCGCGGTTCAAGCTTCAGCGGCGTGATCGAAACCAAAAGCGTGTCGAGCCGGAGCAACCCGGAAACCGATGGCCGCAGGCGATGTCCTCGTCCTCATTCCAGCCCGGCTGGCCTCGATGCGGCTTCCCGGAAAGCCGCTCGCCGACCTTTGCGGCAAGCCGATGATCGTGCATGTGCTCGAACGTGCCACGGCGGCCGCAGTGGGTCCGGTCGTGGTGGCGACCGACAGCGCGGAAATCATCGCCGCGGTCAGCAAGGCGGGCGGCCGCGCGGTGATGACGCGAGGCGATCATGAATCGGGCTCGGACCGGGTCCACGAGGCCGCGGACCTGATCGATCCCGAACGGCATGCCGGCGTCGTCGTCAACGTGCAGGGCGACATGCCGAGCTTCGATCCCGGCGCGATCGCGGCCGCGCTGCGCCCGCTCGCCGACCCGCAAGTCGACATCGCGACGGCCGCTGCCGAGATCCGCGATCCGGCTGCGCGAGAGAATCCGAATTTCGTCAAGGTCGTCGGCTCGCCGGTTGCGGTCGACCGGCTGCGCGCGCTGTATTTCACCCGTGCCGCCGCCCCGTGGGGCGAGGGGCCGCTTTACCATCATTTCGGGCTCTATGCGTTTCGCCGCGACGCGCTCGGCCGCTTCGTCGCGCTGCCGCCCTCGACGCTCGAGCGCCGCGAGAAGCTCGAGCAGCTGCGCGCGCTCGAGGCCGGCATGCGCATTGACGTGGCGATCGTCGATCGTGCCCCGCCCGAGGTCAACACGGCGGAGGATCTGGAATTGGTGCGGGCGGTGATGCGCAGATCGGATCGACAAACCCGCTGATGGGAAAACGATGAGCACATCGAACCGAATCGTGTTCCAGGGCGAGCCGGGCGCCAATTCGCACATCGCCTGTCATCAGGCCTATCCGGATTACCAGGCGGTGCCTTGTCCGACCTTCGAGGACGCGTTCGCGGCGGTCGAGACCGGCGAGGCCGCGCTCGGCATGATCCCGATCGAGAACTCGGTCGCCGGCCGCGTCGCCGACATTCATCACCTGATGCCGACGTCGGGGCTTCACATCGTGGCCGAATGGTTCCTGCCGATCCGGCATCAGCTCATGGCACCCAAGGGAGCCAAGCTCGACGACATCCGCTCGGTCGAGAGCCACGTCATGGCGCTCGGCCAGTGCCGCAACATCATCCGCAAGCTCGGGCTGAAAACCATCGTGGCCGCCGACACCGCAGGCTCGGCCCGCGAGGTCGCCGAGCGCGCGGAAAAAACCCGCGCCGCCATCGCCTCGAGCCTCGCGGCCGAGATCTACGGCCTCGAGGTTCTCGCCGAGAACATCGAGGACGAGGCGCACAACACCACGCGCTTCATCGTGCTGGCGCGCGAGTCGCGATGGCCGCGCGCCGACGACGGCACCGTCATCACCACCTTCCTATTCCGGGTGCGCAACGTGCCGGCCGCGCTCTACAAGGCGCTCGGCGGTTTCGCCACCAACGGCATCAACATGACGAAGCTCGAGAGTTACATGATCGAAGGCAATTTCTTCGCCACGCAATTCTATGCTGATGTCGAAGGCCATCCGGACGACCGCTCGCTCGCGCTCGCACTCGAGGAGCTGGCGTTCTTCTCCAAGGAGCTGAAGATCCTCGGGGTCTATCCGGCGCATGCGTTCCGGGCCACCTTCGAGGAGCAGGTATAGTCCGGGATGGTCATTCCGGCCGAGCGCGTCGGCGCGAGAGTCGGAACCCATGAACACCGACTTCGAAGACCGCATCGATGGTGGTCATGGGTCCCGGGTTCCCTCACTCCGCTCGGGCCCCGGGACGACGGCCTCGGATGTCTTCCCCCGCTCCAGCTCGTAGCGCGCGACGAAGCGCGGGGAGAGCCGGCGCAGGCGACCCAAGTCGATGCGGCCCGAGCGCATCACATAGCTCATCGCTAGATCGATCGGCTCAAGCGCCATGTGCTCGGGAAAGCGCTCATACCAGCGCGCGCTCCGATCCGCGGCGGCGACCGAACGATTGCAACGCCTCGCGCACATCGCCCGGATGCTCCGCGAGCGCCCGATCGAGCGCGATCGCATCCTCCATGGCGAGCCGGGTGCCGGACCCGATCGAAAAATGCGCGGTATGGAGCGCGTCCCCGATCAGCACGCATTTGCCGTGCGACCAGCGCGCGTTGCGTACGGTGGGGAATTGCCGCCAGATCGAGCGATTCGAGACTAGCGGACGGCCTTCGAGGTCTTCAGCGAACACCCGCTCGCAAATCTGCTTCGCCGCGGCTTCGCGCATTTGTCCGAAACCGGCACGCTCGAAGCTCGCCGCGTCGAGCTCGACGATGAACGTGCTCATGTCGTCGGCGTAGCGGTAATGGTGGGCGTTGCAGTACCCGAACTCGGCGGTGCGGAACGTCTGCGTCAGCGTTTCGAAGCGCTTTGTCGTGCCGAACCAGGCGAACCAATTGCCCAGATGACTCACGCCGGCTCCGAGCTCGGGGGCCAAGCTCTGCCGCACCAGCGAGTTCGCGCCGTCGGCGCCGACGATGAGATCGGCGCCGACGAGCTCCTCGATCCGCTCGATCCTGCGCGCGTATTCGGGCTCGACACCGACCGAGCGCGCCCGCTGCTGCAGCACGGCAAGCAGCTGCAGCCGGCCCACCGCGGCAAAGCCGACGCCGTCGATCGCGATCCTCTCGCCGCGATGCACGATGGCGATGTCCCGCCAGACCTCGAGATGCGGCGCGATGGCGTCGTAGGTTCCGGCGTCGTCGTCTTTCAGGAACTCCAGCGCGCGATCGGAGAACACCACGCCGAAGCCGAAGGTCGAATCCGCGCGGTTCTGCTCGACGAGGCGGACTTGCGTCTCGGGACGGCGCCGCTTCAGCAAATAGGCGAGATAGAGCCCGGCCGGCCCGGCGCCGAGGATGGCGACCTTCATCAAAACCTCAACTCGTCATGCCCGGCCTCCACGATCTTTGAATTGTGAGCAAATTAAGGACGTGGATGGCCGGGACAAGCCCGGCCATGACGAAATGAAGAACCTGCCATCAGATCGTCTGGTTGTAGGGGCCGACCTCCTTGTGCGCGCGCAGCACGTGATCGACCGCCTTGAACATTTCGCGCATGCGCGCATCCGATACCGGGCTCTCGACCACGACCACGAGCTCCGGCTTGTTCGAGGACGCCCGCACCAGGCCCCAGGTGCCGTCCTCGACGGTGACGCGCACCCCGTTGACGGTGACGAGATCGCGAATGTTCTGGCCGGCGATTTTTTCTTGTTTTTCGCGCGCGGCCTGGAAATGCTTCACCACCTCGTCGACCACGCGGTATTTGACCTCGTCGTCGCAATACGGCGACATCGTCGGCGACTGCCAGGTCTTGGGCAGAGCATTCTTCAGCTGCGCCATCGACTTTCCCGGATTGCGGTCGAGCATGTCGCACACCGCGAGCGCCGAGACGATGCCGTCGTCATAGCCGCGGCCGAGCGGCGCATTGAAGAAGAAGTGCCCGGATTTCTCGAAACCGGCGATCGCGCCGATCTCGTTGACACGGCGTTTGATGTAGGAATGGCCGGTCTTCCAGTAATCGGTCTTGGCACGGTTTTTTTGCAGAACCGGATCGGTCGCGAACAGGCCGGTCGATTTCACGTCGGCCACGAAGGTCGCGCCCGGGTGCAAGCTGGAAATGTCGCGCGCGAGCATCACCCCGACCTTGTCGGCGAAAATCTCCTCGCCCTCGTTGTCGACCACGCCGCAGCGGTCGCCGTCGCCGTCGAACGCCAATCCGACGTCCGCCCGGGTGCGCTGCACCTCGTCGCGCACCGCGTGCAGCATCTTCATGTCCTCCGGATTGGGATTGTACTTGGGGAACGTGTAATCGAGCTCGCAGTCGAGCGGGACCACTTCGCATCCGATGGTTTCCAGCACTTTCGGCGCAAAGGCCCCGGCGGTGCCGTTGCCGCAGGCGGCGACCACCTTGAGCCGGCGCTCGAGCTTGGGGCGATTGGTGAGATCGTCGATATAGCGCGCGGCAAAATTTTCGACGAAACCGTAGGAGCCGCCGCCCGCAAGCTCGAACCTCGCGTTCATCACGATGTCCTTGAGGCGGCCGATCTCGTCCGGGCCGAAGGTGCGCGGGCGATCGGCCCCCATCTTCATCCCGGTCCAGCCGTTGTCGTTGTGCGAAGCGGTGACCATGGCGACGCATGGGACGTCGAGATCGAACTGGGCGAAATATGCCATCGGCGACAGCGCAAGGCCGATGTCGTGAACCTTGCAACCGGCAGCCATGAGCCCGGACACCAGCGCCATCTTCACGGCGGTGGAATACGCGCGGAAATCATGGCCGGTGACGATCTCAGGTCTCACGCCCATTTGGCGGATCAGGGTCCCGAGCCCCATGCCGAGCGCCTGCACGCCCATCAGGTTGAGCTCTTTGTCGAGCAGCCAGCGCGCGTCGTATTCGCGAAAGCCGGTCGGCTTGACCAGCGGCTCGGACTCGAACGCGTAGGTGTTGGGCTTGAGCGCGGAATTCGGTTTGGGAAACATCAACGACCTCGGGCCGCAAGAACCGGCCGAGCACATAGCGGAAGCGGGCGGGTGTGGAAAGCGGCCGGTTCGGAACGCGCCGCGTCGCGGCCGGTTCCGAGCTAATCCTCGAGCACGAGCCGGCCGTCGCGATATTCGAAGCGATGCAGGCGGGAGAGGAACGAGAGGCCGAGCAGGTTCTCGCTCAGCGCCTCGTCGGGGAGAACGACGGCCGTGACGTTGCGCAGCATCAGTCCGCCGATCTCGACCATGTCGAGCCGCACCGGCGCGCCGCGCACCGTGCCGTTGGCGGTCTTGAGCTGCGCGACAAAGTCGCGCGGCGCGGGATGAAAGCCCAGCCGTGCCGCATCGCTCTCGGTCAAGGTGACGACCGAGGCGCCGGTGTCGACGACGAAGTCGAGCCGGCGTCCGTCGATGGCGCCCTCGACGCGGAAATGACCGCGCGCGTCGGGCTCGATCACGACACGCGATCCGCCGGAAACCGGGTCTGCGATCGCGGCCGTGGGGGCGCTCGGCGCACCCGGCGGAGCAACGGCCGCGGCGCCGCCGAGCTGGCCCATATAGCGAGGCACGACCGCAGCAGCGATCAGCGCCAAGAACGCGAAGAAGAAGATGGGCCGCATGTCCGCCGCAGCTCGAGAGTCCGCGGCAATTCCACCATGGCCGCGCCGAGCGCGGTCCTAATGCGACGCGGTGGAAGCGGGCATTTCATGCGCTTTGGAAAACGATCCCTGAACGCGAACCAGAAAATTAATCGGACCATGCGGGAGCGTTCCCCGGACGCGGCGCAGCGCGAAGCGTTGCGCCGCAGAGCCGGGGTCCAGGTTTGAAATGGATCCCGGTTCAGCAGCGCACCACACCGCAAGTCGGATGTTTCCGACTTGCGGCAATTCTTGACGTGCCGGAACTCGGGTATACCCGAGTTCCGGTGTGCTGCACTGCGCCCGGGACACGAGCCATCACTTCGACTTGGCGCGGCGCGACGGCCGTGCCGAGATCGGATCGTCCGGCCAAGCATGCTTGGGATAGCGGCCCTTCATCTCGGCCTTCACGGCCCGATAGCTGCCGCGCCAAAAGCTCGGCAGGTCGCGGGTGATTTGCACCGGGCGATGCGCCGGGGAGAGCAATTCGAGGAGGAGCGGCACGCGGCCGCCGGCAATCGCCGGATGGCGGTCGAGCCCGAACAGCTCCTGCACGCGGATCGACACTCTGGGTCCGCCCTCGGCGGCGTAATCGATCGGAAGGCGCGATCCCGAAGGCGCGGAAAAATGCGTCGGGGCCTCGGCTTCCAGCCTGCGGCGCAAATCCCATGGGACGAGCCCAAGCAGCGCATCGGCCAGTTCCCGCTCCGATAGCTCCGAAACTGCCGTCTTGCCCGCGAGCGCCGGCGCGAGCCAGTCCAGAGCATCCGACGCAAGCGCGCGATCGGAAAGCTCGGGCCAGCGATCGCCCTCGAGCCGTCGCAGGAAGGCGACGCGATCCACCAGCTGGCGCAGCGCCGAGGTCCAAGGCAAGCGTTCGATGCCAAACCGAGCGAGTCCTTGGGCGATCGTTCGCGCGGCATGTGCATCCGGTTCGACCGGGATCGGCTGTTCCGAGATCACGAGCGCGCCCAAACGCCGGATTCTTCGGCCACGCAAGCCGGCGCTCGCGGGGTCGAAGGTCACCTTGTCCCGTGCTTCGATGCGATCGCCGCAGATCGCTTCGATCTCTGCGAGTGTGATCAGCGCCGCCAGCAGGATTCGGCTCTGCGTGGCGCTGCCGGCAAGCTCGCCGACGGCGAGAAAAAGCTCGCGCGCGAGCGGCAGGGCGGGGTCGACATGGGCGCCACGGCCGTTGGCGAGCAGGAAGGCGCCGCCGCCCGGGGCCCGACTCTTGGCGATCCGATCCGGATACGCGATCGCCAGAATGGCGCCGGGCGATCGATCCGCGTGCGCCGCCCGGGCGGCGGCGCGGCCGGAACGCTGCGGCCCGGAGCCGGCCGCTGCCGCCCAGCGCCGGACCATGCCGCGCGCATCGGCGGCGCGGCGCGAACGCTCGCGCCGGAACGCCTCGAGCCGATGCGAAAGATCGACCGCATCGCCGCCGAGCCCGCGCTCGGTGAGCACCATGGCGATTTCGGCGCCGAGGAGCCCGACGCCTTGCTCCGCGGCGAGCGCCAGCATGTGGGCGAGGCGCGGCGGCAGCGGCAGCTTGCGCAGCCGCCGGCCCCATTCGGTGATGCGGTTTTCGCCATCGAGCGCGCCGAGCTCGCGGAGCAGCTCGCGCGCCTGATCGAGCGACGGCTTCGGCGGCGGATCGAGCAACGCAAGCCGATCGGCATCGCTGCCCCAGAACGCGAGATCGAGGACGAAGGCGCTGAGGTCGGCAACCAGAATCTCGGGCTTGTTGTGCGGCTCGAGCGAGGCGGTCTGCGGCGCGTCCCACAGCCGCAAGCACACGCCGGGCTCCTCCCGCCCGGCGCGGCCGCGGCGCTGATCGGCGCTCGCCCGCGAGACGCGAACCGTCACCAGGCGCGTGAGCCCGACGCCGGGCTCGTAGCGCGGCACCCGGGCGAGCCCGCCGTCCACGACGATGCGCACGCCCTGGATCGTGAGCGAGCTTTCGGCGATCGACGTCGCGAGCACGATTTTCCGGCGGCCCGGCGGTGCCGGCGCGATCGCCCGGTCCTGCGTGTCCGCGTCGAGCGCGCCGTAGAGCGGCACGATGCTGACCGCCGGATCGCGCACGCGCTCGCTCGGCAGAGCCTCGGTGCGGCGAATCTCGCCGGCGCCCGGCAGGAATGCCAGCACCGAGCCGTGCTCGGTGCGCAGGGCGGCCGTGATGGCGTCGGCCATTTGCGGCTCGATCTTTTGGCGCGCGTCGCGGCCGAGATAGCGCGTGCCGACCGGGAACGCCCGCCCGCGGCTCTCGATCCTGCTTGCGCCGCCGAGCAGCTCCGCCACGCGGCCGCCGTCGAGCGTCGCCGACATGACCAGGAGCTTGAGATCCTGGCGCAGCTCCCGCTGCACCTCGACGGCGAGTGCCAGTCCGAGATCGGCATCGAGCGAGCGCTCGTGAAACTCGTCGAACAGGACCGCCGCAATGCCTTCGAGCGAGGGATCCTCGAGGATCAGCCGCGTGAACACGCCCTCGGTGACGACCTCGATCCGGGTTAAGCGCGAGAGCTTGGAGCCGAACCGCAGTCGCAAGCCCAATGTGTCGCCGACCTGCTCGCGCAAGGTGGCCGCCATGCGCGCGGCGGCCGCGCGTGCCGCGAGCCGCCGCGGCTCGAGCAGCAGGATCTTCTTCGCCGCGGCCCAGGGCTCGGCGGCGAGCACCAGCGGGACGCGCGTGGTCTTGCCGGCGCCGGGCGGCGCGGTCAGCACCGCGCTCGATCCCTCGCGCAACGCCGCGCGGAGATCCGGCAGCGCACGATCGATGGGCAGCGGCGGGGCGAACGAATGCATCGGCAGGTGCGACGCGAGACTGGAGGCGCCCACGCCGGAATCTTAAGGATGTCCGGAGCGGCCGACGCTGTGATAGGCGAAGCCGTATCTCGCCATGTCCTCGGGCCGGTAGACGTTGCGCAGATCGACCACCACCGGCCGGGCCATGATGGCCTTGAGCCGCGCCAAGTCCAGCGCGCGGAACTGCTCCCATTCGGTGACGATGACGAGCGCGTCGGCGCCTTGCGCGCACGCATAGGCGCTGTCCGCATAGGCGATGTCCGGCAGCAGCGGTTTCGCCTGCTCCATGCCGGCCGGATCGTAGGCGCGCACCGCCGCGCCCATGTCCCGCAGGGCCGTGATCAGGGCGATCGCGGGCGCTTCGCGCATGTCGTCCGTGTTCGGCTTGAAGGTGAGCCCGAGCACGGCGACGGTCTTGCCGCGCAGATTGCCGCCGAGCGCGGCCGCGACCTTGCGGCCCATGGCGCGCTTGCGCTGGTCGTTCACCGCCATGATGGTCTCGACGATGCGCAATGGCGCCTCGTGATCCTGCCCGGTCTTGATCAAGGCGAGCGCGTCCTTGGGAAAGCACGACCCGCCGAAGCCGGGACCGGCGTGCAAGAACTTGGCGCCGATCCGATTGTCGAGGCCGATGCCGCGCGCAACCTCCTGCACGTCGGCGCCGACCTTTTCGCATAGCTCCGCAATCTCATTGATGAAGGTGACCTTGGTGGCCAGGAAGGCGTTGGCCGCGTATTTGATCAGCTCCGCGGTGCGACGGTCGGTGTATAGCAGCGGCGCCGCGTTGAGATAGAGCGGACGGTAGAGCTCGGCCATGACCTCCTTGGCGCGCTCGTCCTCGGTGCCGACCACGATGCGGTCGGGATGCTTGAAGTCGCGGATGCCGGCGCCTTCCCGCAGGAATTCCGGATTGGAGACCACGACCGCGTCCGCTTGCGGCCGCACCTCGCGGATGATGCGCTCGACCTCGTCGCCGGTGCCGACCGGCACCGTCGACTTGGTGACCACCAATGTGAAGCCCTCGAGCGCGGCGGCGATCTCCCGGGCCGCGGCGTAGACATAGGAGAGATCGGCATGGCCGTCGCCGCGCCGCGAAGGCGTGCCGACCGCGATGAACACCGCGTCGGCCTCGCTGACCGGGCCGGCCAAGCCGGTCGCAAACCTGAGCCGCCCCTCGCGCACGTTCGACTGCACCAATGGCTGCAGGCCGGGCTCGTAGATCGGCAGGTCGCCGCGGGAAAGCGCCGCGATCTTGTCCGCGTCCTTGTCGACGCAGATAACGTGATGACCGAAATCGGCGAAGCAGGCCCCGGAGACGAGGCCGACATAGCCGGTGCCGATCATGGCGACGCGCATGGCCGATCCAAAGCGAAGGGGTAGCAGGGTCCGGGCCCGAGGAGCCCCAAGTGCCTCATAAAGTGCCTCATAGCAGAGGCGATTCCGGCTGGCGAGGGCCGCCTCCCGAGGTGTCGAGCCGGGTAGCGCACCGGCCTTGCGGAGTGTTATGGCCAGAACCAGATCAGGCCCAACCATGCCCTCAGCCCCCAAGCCGCGTCCGCCGCAGCCCGGCGACCACGTATTTTTGGTCGACGGCTCCTCCTATATTTTCCGCGCCTATCACGCGCTGCCGCCGCTCAACCGCAAATCCGACGGGCTGCAGGTCAACGCGGTGCTCGGTTTCTGCAACATGCTGTGGAAGCTGTTGCGCGACATGAAGCCGGAGGAAAGGCCGACGCACCTCGCGGTCATCTTCGACAAGTCCGAGCACACGTTCCGCAACGAGTTCTACCCCGCCTACAAGGCGCACCGGCCGGACGCGCCGGACGACCTCGTGCCGCAGTTCAAATATATCCGCGAGGCGGTTCGCGCCTTCGACATTCCCTGCCTCGAGCAGGCCGGGTTCGAGGCCGACGACCTCATCGCCACCTATGCGCGCGAGGCCTGCGAGGCCGGAGCGACGACCACCATCGTGTCGTCCGACAAGGACCTGATGCAGCTCGTCGGCGATAGTGTGGTGATGTACGACACCATGAAGGATCGCCGGATCGGCCGCGAGGAGGTGCTCGAACGCTTCGGGGTGGGACCCGAGAAGGTGATCGAGGTGCAGGCGCTGATCGGGGATTCGACCGACAATGTGCCGGGCGTGCCCGGCATCGGGGTCAAGACCGCCGCACAGCTGATCGCCGAATACGGGGATCTCGAAACGCTGCTGGCGCGCGCCGGCGAGATCAAGCAGGAGAAGCGCCGCCAGTCGCTGATCGACTTCGCCGAGCAGGCGCGCGTCTCGAAGAAGCTCGTCACGCTCGATCTCAACGTGCCGCTCGAAACGCCGCTCGCGGAGCTCGCCGTGCACGAGCCCGACTACCGGCGGCTGATCGGGTTTCTCAAGGCGATGGAATTCAGCGGGCTCACCCGGCGCGTCGCCGATGCCAGCGCCATCGATCCGGCGAAGGTCGATCCGGATCCGCGGTTGCGCGCCGAGAGCGCAATGCTTCCCCTGGAAGGGCAGGCTGGCGCCGCGGCAGCGGTGCCGGGCGGCCTAGGCGCCCCCACCCGCACGCCTGGCTTCGCCGGCCGCGCGCCCTCCCCCAAGGGGGGAGGGAAAGAGTTCGCGGCGATCCCGCAGGCGCTCGCCGCCGCGCGCGCCGAAGCCGCGCGCAACACCAAGGTCGATCGATCGCAATACCAGACGGTACGGAGCCTCGATCGCCTGCAAAGCTGGATCGAGCGCGCGACCGCGACCGGGCTTGCGGCCATCAAGGTCGAGACGACGAGCTTCGATCCCATGCAGGGTGAGCTCGTCGGCTTCGCGCTCGCGGTCCAGCCCAACGAGGCCTGCTATGTGCCGCTCGCGCACCGCCAGGCCGCGGGCGACGGCGCGTTGTTTCGTCCCGATCCCCTGCCCGATCAGATCCCGGTCGATGCCGCGCTCGACGCGCTGCGCCCGCTGCTCGAAGATCCGTCCGTCCTCAAGATCGGCTACGACCTCAAATTCGCCTGGCTGGTGCTGGCGCTCCACGACATCGAAGTCACGCCCGCCGACGACGTCCTGCTGCTCTCCTACGTGCTCGACGCCGGCAAAGGCTCCCACGAGATGGACCGGCTGGCGGAGCGCTGGCTCGAATATCGGACCATCCGCTACGACGACGTCACCGGTACCGGCAAGGGCCGGGTCACGTTCGACTGCGTCGGCATCGACAAGGCGGCCGAATGCGCGGCCGAGCACGCCGATATCACGCTGCGGCTGTGGCAGGTGCTGAAACTGCGGCTCGCGGCCGAAGGCGTGACCCGGGTCTACGAAACGCTCGAGCGTCCGCTCCTGCCGGTGCTGGCCCGCATGGAGCGGCGCGGCATCTCGATCGATCGCGAGGTGCTGTCGCGCTTGTCGGGCGAGTTCGCGCAGAAGGCCGCGGGGCTCGAGGCCGAGATCCGGGCGATCGCCGGCGAGGAGTTCAATCCCGGCAGCCCCAAGCAACTCGGCGACGTTCTGTTCGGCAAGATGGGATTGCCGGGCGGCAAGAAGACCAAGACCGGCGCGTGGTCGACCTCGGCCTCCGTGCTGGAAGAACTCGCCGAGGAAGGCCACGAGCTGCCGCAAAAGATTCTGGGCTGGCGCGAGGTGTCGAAGCTCAAATCGACCTACACCGACGCGCTGCCCGGTTTCGTGCATCCGCGCACGCATCGGGTGCACACCTCGTTCGCGCTGGCGTCGACCAGCACCGGCCGCCTCGCCTCGTTCGATCCCAACCTGCAGAACATCCCGATCCGCACCGAGGAGGGACGCCGGATCCGCCGCGCCTTCATCGCGGACGAGGGATTCAAGCTGGTATCGGCCGATTATTCCCAGATCGAGCTGCGCCTGCTCGCCGAGATCGCCGAGATCCCGGCGCTCAAGCAGGCGTTCCGCGACGGCCTCGACATCCACGCCATGACCGCGTCGGAAATGTTCGGCGTGCCGATCAAGGGCATGCCCGCGGAAGTACGCCGGCGCGCCAAGGCCATCAATTTCGGCATCATCTACGGCATCTCGGCGTTCGGGCTCGCCAACCAGCTCGGGATTTCCCGCGAGGAGGCCGGCGCCTACATCCGCAAATATTTCGAGCGGTTCCCGGGCATCCGCGACTACATGGAGGAGACCAAGGCGTTCTGCCGCAAGCACGGCTACGTGCTCACCCTGTTCGGCCGCAAATGCCATTATCCGGAGATCGCGGCGAGCAACGCGTCGCTGCGCGCCTTCAACGAGCGCGCCGCCGTGAACGCGCGGCTGCAGGGCTCCGCCGCCGACATCATCCGCCGCGCCATGATCCGCATGGAGCCGGCGCTGGCGAAGGCAAAACTCTCGGCCCAGATGCTGCTGCAGGTGCACGACGAGCTGGTGTTCGAAGTGCCCGAACAGGAAGTCGAGCGCACACTGCCGGTCGTCATCAAGGTGATGGCGGAAGCGCCGCACCCGGCGCTCAGCCTCTCGGTGCCGCTGCGCGTCGATGCCCGCGCCGCCGACAATTGGGACGAGGCGCATTGATCTCTCAACCGGCGCTCACCTGATGTAGCTCGCTTCACTTCGCGCGGTTGCTCGCGGACCCGGTTGCACGGCATTGGCCGACGCCGTGCTCATTCCCGTCTTCACGATCCTGACCCCATCTCCATGCGGCGGGCGCCGCAACCTTTTCGGCGTTTCCACGTTGACATGGCCCGAGGATCTGCATGGCTTTCGCGCGACCATTCCGTTTCTGCCTGGCGGCAAGTTTGCTGGCGACGGCGGCTCTCGTGCCGGCGATCCCCGACGCTTCCGCCCAAGGGCTGTTCGATTTTCTGTTCGGCGGCTCTCGTCACTACCGCCACGCACCCCCGCCGTGGGGCTACGGCTACGGCCGGCCGGGGGACATGCCGTTTTTCCAGCGCGGGAATCGAAGCGCATCGCGCGAGGGCGCCTATTGCGTGCGCCTGTGCGACGGCAGCCATTTCCCGATCCAGGTCCAGGCGGAGACGGTGCCCGGCGAGCTGTGCAACGCCCTCTGCCCGGCCAGCAAGACCGCCGTCTTTTACGGCGGCGAGATCGCCGACGCGGTCGCTCCCGATGGGAAACGTTATTCCGACATCGAGAACGCTTTCCTCTATCGCCAGCGGCTGGTGCCGCAATGCACCTGCAACGGCAAGGATGCTTTCGGTCTCGCGGCGATCGGCGTCGCGGACGATCCCACGCTGCGGCCCGGCGACATGGTCGCGACGCAGCGCGGCCTCATGGCCTTCACGGGGGCGCGGTCGCGCGACGGCGAGGCGCGCAATTTCACGCCGGTCGAGCATTACGCCGGGCTGCCTCGGGATCTCCGCCGCCGCTTGGCGAACATGACGGTCAAGCGCGGCAATTAGTCTAGCGCGACCCCTACGCTTCGAGCTGCGCAACGACCTCCTCGGCGAGAGAGAGCGCGCTGGTCAGTCCCGGCGATTCGATCCCGAACAAATGCACGAGCCCCGGCAGACCGTGGCCGGCGGGACCGTCGATGACGAAATCGGCGGCCTTCTCCCCGGGCCCGGTGAGCTTGGGGCGAATGCCGGAATAATCCGGCACCAGCGCGTTTTCCGGCAGCTGCGGCCAATAGCTGCGAATGCGAGCCGCGAACAGCTCGGCCCGGCGCGGGTCGACGTCATAGAACTCGCGGTCGACCCACTCGACGTCCGGGCCGAAGCGCATGCGGCCGGACAGATCGAGCGTCACATGGATGCCGAGGCCGCCGTCGACCGGCGTGGGATAGATCAGCCGCGAAAACACCGGACGGCCCGAATAGGTGAAATAATTGCCTTTGGCGAACACGAGCCGCGGGACGCGCGCGTGTGGATAGCCCTCGGTTGCTCGTGCCAGCGCCTGCGCATGGAGCCCGGCCGCGTTCACCACGGCGTCGATCTCGAGCAGGCCCGGCTCCTGCCCGCCGAACTGGGCCGCCCAGCCGCGTGCGGTCGGTTGCAATTTCTCGATCGGCGTCGCAAACGCGATCATGCCGCCGCGATCCTCGAGATCGCCCTGGAGCGCCAGCATGAAGGCATGGCCGTCGATGATGCCGGTTTCGGCTGAATGCAGCGCGCCGATGCACGACAGCGCCGGCTCGAGCCGCCGCGCGGCGGGCCCATCGAGCATCGTGAGCCCCTCGATCCCGTTGGCCCGGCCCTGCCGCTCGATTAAGGCGACTTGCGCCTGTTCGGCCGCGTTGGTCGCGACGATCAGCTTGCCGCACTTGCGGTGCGGCACGCCGTGCCGGGCGCAATAGGCGTACAGCATGCGCCGCCCGCGCGCGCAATGGACCGCGCGCAGCGAGCCGGTCGAATAGTACATGCCGGCGTGGATCACCTCGCTGTTGCGCGAGGAAATGCCGCTGCCGATGCCGGAGGCCTGCTCACCGGCTCCGATGACCAGGATTTGCATGGACTAAGGTCTCGGCCTGTCATCCTCCGCGAAAGCGGAGGATCCAGTAATCCCTGCGCTGGCGATTAAAGAACCGCGGCGCATCGGGGAAGTCCCGGGATACTGGATCGCCCGCATGCGCGGGCGATGACACGGCCGGGTCCCTACTCCGCCGCGATGCGCACCTCCGGCGCGGCGGCCTTCACGTCGGCGTCCACCTGGCCTTCGAAGCGCACGAAATTGTCGCGGAACATCCGCACCAGCTTGCGCGCGGTCTGGTCGAAGTCGGCCTTGTCCCGCCAGGTCTTGAACGGATAGAGCAGGTGCGGCTCGACGCCCGGCACCGAAGTCGGCACCGAGAACCCGAAATAGGGATCGGTGCGGAACGAGGCGTTCTTGAGCGAACCGTCGAGCGCGGCGGAGAGCAGCGTGCGCGTCACCTTGATCGGCATGCGCCGGCCGGTGCCGAATTTGCCCCCGGTCCAGCCGGTGTTGACCAGCCAGCAATCGACCGCATGCGCGGCGATGAGCTCGCGCAGCAGATTGCCGTATTCGGAAGGATGCCGCGGCATGAACGGCGCGCCGAAGCAGGTCGAGAACGTCGCTTCCGGATCGACCACGCCCTTCTCGGTGCCGGCGACCTTCGCGGTGTAGCCGGACAGGAAGTGATACATCGCCTGGGCGGGCGTGAGGTTGGCAATCGGCGGCATCACGCCGAACGCATCGGCGGTGAGCATGATGATATTGCTCGGAGGTCCGCCGCGGCCGGTCTTGGACGCGTTGGGAATGAACTCGAGCGGATACGCGCAGCGGGTGTTCTCGGTCTTGGATCCGTCGTCGAAATCGGGAACGCGCGTCTCCGGGTCGAGCACCACGTTCTCCAGCACGGTGCCGAACCGGTGGGTGGTGGCATGGATCTCCGGCTCCGCCTCGGCGGAGAGCCGGATGGTCTTGGCGTAGCAGCCGCCCTCGAAATTGAAGATGCCCTGCGGCGCCCAGCCGTGCTCGTCGTCGCCGAGCAAGGTGCGCGAAGGATCGGCGGAAAGCGTGGTCTTGCCGGTCCCGGACAAGCCGAAGAACAGGGCGACGTCGCCGCCGGGCCCGGCGTTGGCCGAGCAATGCATCGGCATCACGCTCTCGGAGGGGAGCAAATAATTCAGCGTGGTGAACACCGCCTTCTTCATTTCGCCGGCGTAGCTCGTGCCGCCGATCAGCACCATCCTTCGGCTGAAATCGATGGCGATGATCGTTTCCGATCGCACGCCGTGTCGCTTGGGGTCGGCCTTGAAGGAAGGCAGATCGAGGATCGTCAGTGTGGGGACGAAATTCCTCAGCTCGGAGGATTCGGGGCGAATCAACAGATTGCGGATGAACAGCGAGTGCCAGGCGTATTCCGTGAAGACCCTGGTCTTGAGGCGATGGCGGGGATCGGCGCCGGCATAGAGATCCTGCGCGAACAGCACCTTGCCTTCGGCGTGGGCGAGGAAATCCTGATGCAGCTGATGGAATTGCTGCGGCGTGATCGAACCGTTGTTGTCCCACCAGACGATGTGCTCGGTCATCGCGTCCTTGACGATGAACTTGTCCTTCGGCGAGCGGCCGGTGTGGACGCCGGTGTCCGCGACGAGCGCTCCCCCGTAGGCGAGCTTGGCCTCGCCCGCCGCGATCGCATGTTCGTAGAGGCGCGGCGCCGTGACGTTCCAATGCACGGCCTCCAGGCCTTCCAGGCCGAATTTGTCGGCGCCGTACGCGCCGTTCCGCATACCGCTTTCCTGCACGGCAGACCCTCCGATTGCGCTCCGGTGCGCCGATCTACCGGAGCTTCCTATTTCCTCCGCAGCATCGGGGCTCGTTCGGCCCCATTCCGACCGCTGTCGCCGAGTGTCGGCGGATTGCGGCAACGCACAGGCCCCTGTCAACGAATATCCGGCCACTTTGATCCCGAATTTTCTCCGCGATCGGCGGAATTCGAGGCGGGCAATCATAATCGCCATCCTGGTCCGTGCCAACCTCGTCCGCTCTCAATTGGTTTACGGCGGCAGCGCTCCGACGGCGAGAATCAGCGACCGCGCGCCGCCTCTGCGAGTTCCTCGAGCACTTGGCGCAGCGCGCCGGGGCTCACGACGCGCCGCGGGAAGGGCAGTCGCAGCGCCGAGCGGCCGAGCTGCAGCTCGAGCCCTTCCGGATCGCAGCCCGCACAGCGCCACGCGCCGTCCGGCGCGCCGAGCAATTTCGTCGCGTACATCCGCAGCGTTTCGGCGTGCTCGGCGTTGAGATGATCGACGATGTCCGCTTCGGCGTCGATCAGCGCCGCGGCGTCGTCGACCGCGATCAGCACGTCGCCGGGCGCAAGATCGACGATGCGGCCGAACCCGGCGACCAGATGCGCGGTTTTCAGCGCGAGGCGATAGAAGCCGAAATCGGCAAAGCCCGCGAAGGATGCCGCCTGCGGATGCCGCGCAAGATAGCGCCGGCGGTCATCGGCATCATCGCTGGCGACGGCGGTCCCCATCAGCATCACGCGCGCGCCTTCGAGCGGGTCGCCCTGCTTGCGCTCGTCGAGCATCAGGGATATGCGCGGGTCGGCGAGGAGATTCCTGGTGTGTATTGCCAGGCGTGAGAGCAGCAGCAGCGGCGAACCTTCGGGCGCGCTCGCCACGTTGACGAGCGAGCAATACGGATCGCCGGAGCCGGGCGTCAGCGTCGCGAGCGCACCCGAACGCGTTTCGCGCAGCAGCTTTTTCGCGGCGGACCTGGGATCGAAATCGGGCGCCGGCTGCAATGACGATCCTTTGGGTTTGCTGATCGCCGCATGGCCGTGTTATGACGCATTGCGCTTCCGGCCGCTAGAGCGTGGGATGCGGCCCCGGCTCCGATACCGGCGGGAACAAGGCGCTGTCACATTTCGGCCCATGTTTGCAGGCTTCAAGGTGGAAGTCTCCGACTCGTTTCGGAGCATTACGGGAAGGGTAGGCCATGCCGACCATCGCTCTCGTTGACGACGACCGTAATATTCTCACTTCGGTGTCGATCGCACTCGAAGCGGAGGGCTATCGCATCATGACCTACACCGACGGCGCTTCGGCGCTCGACGGTTTCAAGACCAGCCCTCCCGATCTCGCCATTCTCGACATCAAGATGCCGCGCATGGACGGGATGGAGATGCTGCGCCGGCTGCGGCAGAAATCCGACATGCCGGTGATCTTCCTCACCTCCAAGGAGGAAGAGATCGACGAGCTGTTCGGGCTGAAGATGGGCGCCGACGATTTCATTCGCAAGCCGTTCTCGCAGCGGCTGCTGGTGGAGCGTGTCAAGGCCGTGCTGCGGCGATCGACCTCGAAGGACGGCGCCAATCCCAAGGAGACCGACGCCAAGGTGCTCGAGCGCGGACTATTGCGCATGGACCCGGAGCGTCACATCTGCACCTGGAAGAGCGAGGCCGTCACCCTGACGGTCACCGAGTTCCTGATCCTGCAGGCCCTGGCGAGCCGGCCGGGCGTGGTCAAGAGCCGCAACGCGCTGATGGACGCGGCCTACGACGATCAGGTCTATGTCGATGACCGCACGATCGACAGCCACATCAAGCGGCTGCGCAAGAAGTTCAAGTCGGTCGACGACGCGTTCGATATGATCGAAACCCTCTACGGCGTCGGATATCGGTTCAAGGAGGCCTGACCGAAGCCGGGCCCCTGCCGGGACCGGCGCCATTGCGGTATGCTGTCGAAGCGCGCTAGGCGTAGCGTACAGGACACGGACTGACGCGACCAAGTGCTCGATCGAACCGCACTAGCATCGTCGACCATCGCCGAGGCGAATGCCCCGGCCGAGGATGCCGTCGCCGTCGGGCGCAAAGGTTTGCCGCGCCGGGCGTGGCAATTCTTCCTCTGCTCGCGCTGGTGGTCGGCATCCTGTATCTGTCGCAGTTCCGCGCCGGCCTGATCGACGCGCGCGTGCAGAGCCTGCTGGTGCAGGGCGAGATCATCGCGGGCGCGATCGCCGCCTCCGCCACTGTCGAGACCAACGCCATCACCATCGATCCCGACCGGCTGCTGGAGCTGCACGCGGGAGAGAGCTACGGCCCTTCCGACGAGGCGCTCTATGGGCTCGAGTTTCCCATCAATCCCGAGCGAGTCGCCCCGGTGCTGCGTCGCCTGATCGAGCCGACCCGGACCCGCGGACGCATCTACGATCGCGACGGCGTGCTGGTCCTCGACAGCCGCAATCTCTACGGCCGCGGCGACGTACTGCGGTTCGATCTGGCGCCGCCGAACGCCGAAGCCCCGGGATTGATCGAGCGCACCTGGATCGCGATCCGGACCTGGCTCGGCCGCGGCGATCTGCCGCTCTATCGCGAGCTCGGACCCGAGAACGGCCGCGGCTACCCCGAAGTCGTGCACGCGCTGGAGGGCCGCAAGGCGAGCGTGGTCCGCATCAACGACCGCGGCGAGGTGATCATCTCGGTGGCGGTGCCGGTACAGCGCTTCCGCGCCGTGCGCGGCGCCATGCTGCTCTCGACCCAGGGCGGCGACATCGACCACATGGTCGAGGCCGAGCGGCTCGCCGTGTTCAAGGTGTTCCTGATCGCGGTCGGCGTCATGGTACTGCTCTCGGTGCTGCTCGCCGGCACCATCGCGGGTCCGGTGCGGCGGCTCTCCGACGCGGCCGAGCGCGTGCGCCGCCGCATCCGCACCCGGGTCGAGATCCCGGATTTCACCGACCGGCGCGACGAGATCGGGCATCTATCCGGGGCGCTACGTGACATGACCAACGCCCTCTACAGCCGCATCGAAGCCATCGAGAGCTTCGCGGCCGACGTCGCCCACGAATTGAAGAATCCGCTCACCTCGCTGCGCTCGGCGGTGGAGACCCTGCCGCTGGCCAAGACCGACGCAAGCCGGGCGCGGCTGCTGCACATCATCGAGCACGACGTAAGGCGTCTCGACCGGCTGATCTCCGACGTCTCCGACGCCAGCCGCCTGGACGCGGAGCTGCAGCGGCAGGAAGCAGCGCCGGTGGACCTGATGAAGCTGCTCAGCACGGTCGTGACGGTCGCCAACGAAGTGCGGCGCGACGATGGAGTTTCGATCACGCTCGCCTTCGAGGGCGGCGGCCCGCGCGCGTTCACCGCGCTCGGGCACGATTCCCGCCTCGGTCAGGTCATCGACAATCTGATCGAGAACGCCCGCTCGTTCTCGGCGCCGGGCAGCACCGTGCGCATCCTGTGCCGACGACTGCGAAACAGCGTCGAGATCGTCGTCGACGACGACGGCCCCGGGATCCGTCCGGACGCGCTCGAGCGGATTTTCGAGCGCTTCTACACCGACCGGCCGCATCAGGGTTTCGGCCAGAATTCCGGCTTGGGACTGTCGATCTCCAAGCAGATCATCGAGGCGCATGGGGGAGGCATCCGGGCCGAGAACCGGCTGGGCGTCGCCAAGGGGGCGGACGGCTTGCCGCTCGTGCTGGGCGCGCGCTTCGCGGTTCGCCTTCCGGCCATGTGATGGGGCGTTTCGGGGCCTAGCTCCGACCTAGCCAGGAAGGTCGCAAATGCTTAGCGGCTGGCTCGGAACACCGCCCCCTGAAAGGGGGAGGTCGACCCGACCAAGTCGGATGTTTTCGACTTGGTCCAATTATGAACTACCGAAATCGGCAACGGCCGATTTCGATTGGCGGTCGGGAAGGGGTCGCGATTCCCATCCCATCGCTCCCCTTGTCAAGGAGAGGGAGAAGATTGCGGCTCGCTGGGAGCCAAATTCGGTTCTCGTTCCCCGCACGCCGGGGAGGGAGGAGTACGACGTTGGCTCGGCGGGTCAGGGCGAGACATCGTCGTGAGCGCGGGCCCGTTGCCCAGTATCCACGCTTCCGCGGTCCTGGTGGGGGCGCGTGCGGTGCTGATCCGGGGACCGGCCGGGTGTGGGAAATCGCGACTGGCGCTCGCGTTGCTCGCCGCCGCCGCGCAGGGCTTGGTGCGCTTTGCGCGGCTCGTGACCGATGATCGCGCCGAGCTCGAGCCTCGGCATGGCCGGCTGCTGGTTCGGCCGCCGGCGCCGATCCGCGGCTTGATCGAGATCCGCGGCCTCGGCGTTCGGCGCCTGCCGTTCGAGCCGCTCGCGGTGGTCGGGCTCGTGGTCGACCTCGGGGCTTCCGACGCCCAGCGGCTGCCGCTCCCGCACGCGCGCGAAATCCTGCTCGAAGGCGTTTCCTTGCCGCGTCTCGGCATCCTGCCCGAGGCCGATCCCCTGCCGCTGGTGCTTGCCGCGATGAGGATCCCGGACCCCGGATTTTAGGTCGCAGGAGGGCCCTCTTGCTGCGTTGCAACTTTAGCATAAGTCCAACGAAATCCCCTTGCACTCGGGTTTAACATGGTCATGATTGGCGCCCTTTCGTGCGGCGCATCAATCGGCGCCCGCGGGGAGCTTTGATGATCGGAATCGTCCTCGTTACCCACGGGCGGCTCGCCGTCGAGTTCCGCGCGGCGCTGGAGCATGTCGTCGGCCCGCAGGACCAGATCGAGGCGGTCACGATCGGCCCCGACGACGACGTGGAGCGCCGGCGCCGCGACATCATCGAGGCGGTCAAGCAGGTCGACAGCGGCGACGGCGTCGTGATCCTTACCGACATGTTCGGAGGCACGCCGTCCAACCTGTCCATCTCGGTGATGAACCAGCCCCGGGTCGAGGTGCTGGCCGGAATCAATCTGCCGATGCTGGTCAAGCTCGCCAAGGTGCGCTGCGAATGCCCGCTGGCGGAAGCCGTCGCCCAGGCCCAGGAGGCCGGGCGCAAGTACATCACCGTCGCCAGCCGGGTGCTCGCCGGCAAATGAGCTCCTCGTCCGGAGCGGAGGGAGGCTGTCCCGGGCAGCATCGGGACGATTCCATCATCCGCGTGCTCGACATCGTCAATACGCGCGGGCTCCATGCCCGCGCCTCGGCCAAGTTCGTGCAAACGGTGGAGAAATACGAGGCCCAAGTCCGTGTGACGCGCGGCGGCGAGACCGTGGGCGGCACCTCGATCATGGGCCTGATGATGCTCGCGGCGGGTCCCGGCACTTCGATCAAGATCGAGGCTTCCGGGCGGCAGGCCGCCGATGTCATGGCCGCGCTGGAACGGCTCGTCGCGAGCCGGTTCGGCGAGGACGATTGAGCCGTGTGCCGGATCCGGAAACCATATAAAGAAATCTTTATATCCGATTGCCCAATGCCCGCGCGGCTGCTATAGGCGAGCGCCAAGCCGCGCGCCGCGAGCCAAGGAATTCCATGAAACCCTCTCCCAAGCCGAAGGCCCAAACCCCCGATTTTTTCGTCAAGGACCTGGCGCTCGCCTCCTGGGGCCGCAAGGAAATCGCCATCGCCGAAGTGGAAATGCCGGGCCTCATGGCGATCCGCGAGGAGTTCGGGCCCGGGCAGCCGCTGCGCGGGGCACGCATCGCGGGCTCGCTGCACATGACCATCCAGACCGCGGTGCTGATCGAGACCCTGCAGGCACTCGGCGCCGACGTGCGCTGGGCCTCCTGCAACATCTATTCGACCCAGGACCATGCCGCCGCCGCGGTCGCCGAGCGCGGGGTGCCGGTGTTCGCCTACAAGGGCGAAAGCCTGAAGGACTATTGGGAATTCACCCACCGGATCTTCGCATGGTTCGACGGCGGCACGCCCAACATGATCCTCGACGACGGCGGCGACGCCACGTTGCTGGTGCACCTCGGCGTTGCCGCCGAGAAAGACCGCGCGGTGCTCCATCACCCCACCAACGAGGAAGAGGAAGTGCTGTTCGGTGCCATCGCGGCGCGGCTCGACGCCAGGCCAGGTTGGTATTCGGCGATCGCCAACAACATCCGCGGCGTCACCGAGGAGACGACGACCGGCGTCCACCGGCTCTATCAGATGGAGAAAGACGGCCGGCTGCTGTTCCCGGCGATCAACGTCAACGATTCGGTGACGAAATCCAAGTTCGACAATCTCTACGGCTGCCGCGAGAGCCTGGTCGACGGCATCCGCCGCGGCACCGACGTGATGATGGCCGGCAAGGTCGCCATGGTGGCCGGCTTCGGCGACGTGGGCAAAGGGTCGGCCGCGTCGCTGCGCCAGGCCGGCTGCCGGGTGCTGGTGGCCGAAGTCGACCCGATCTGCGCGCTGCAGGCGGCGATGGAGG
>VAZU01000283.1:6005-6906 GCA_005884745.1 Alphaproteobacteria bacterium | reverse complement strand
CATGCCGGTGTATGCCACGGTGTTCATGGTGTTCACGCTGGCGAATGTCGGGCTGCCGGGCACCTCGGGTTTCGTCGGCGAGTTCCTGTCGTTGATCGGCACCTTCAAGGTCAATACCTGGGTCGCGTTCCTGGCGACCACCGGCACGATCCTGTCGGCGGCCTACGCGCTCTGGCTCTACCGCAAGGTGATTTTCGGCGCGCTCGAGAAGCCGGGCCTGGCGGCGCTTGCCGACCTCGATGCGCGCGAGATGCTGATCTTCGCGCCGCTGGTGGTGCTCACCCTGTTGCTCGGCTTCTTTCCCACGCCGGTTCTCGACGTGTCGGCGTCCGCGGTCACGGCGCTGTTGGAGAGCTAGAACCATGCGCTCGCCGCGGCCAAATCCGCGGCGCTGGCCGCGCACTGATCGCGGCGGGTCCCGACGATGAACGAGGCTCAAGCCGTCCCCGCGATGCTGCCGGTGCTGCCGGAAATGGTGCTCGCCGTCGGCGCGATGGCACTGCTGATGTTCGGCGTCTTTCGCGGCGAGCGCGCGGCTTCGATCGTGAACTGGGTCGCCATCGCGCTGCTGGTGCTCGTGGCGATGATGGTTGCGTTGCTGCCGCAAGGGCGGCTGACGAGCTTCGGCGGCAGCTTCGTGCTCGACGATTTCGCCCGGTTCATGAAGGTGCTGGCGCTCGCGGGCTCCGCCTTTGCCATCATGATGCTGGTCGGGCACGTCGAGTCGCAACGCCAGCGTCGATTCGAATATGCCGTGCTGATCCTGCTCTCGACCCTGGGCATGATGGTGCTGGTCTCGGCCACGGATCTGATCGCGCTCTATCTCGGGCTCGAGTTGATGAGTCTTTGCCTCTACGTGCTCGCCGCGATCCAGCGGGATTCGGTGCGCTCGACCGAGGCG
>VAZU01000283.1:0-5949 GCA_005884745.1 Alphaproteobacteria bacterium | reverse complement strand
GGCGAGCACCCAGGCGGACCTCGGCCTGGTGTTCGGGCTGGTGTTCCTGTTCGCCGGGTTCTGCTTCAAGGTTTCGGCGGTGCCGTTCCATATGTGGACGCCCGACGTCTATGAAGGCGCACCGACGCCGATCACGGCGTTCTTTGCCGCGGCCCCGAAGGTGGCGGCGATCGCCATGTTCGTGCGCCCGACCATTTCGGCGTTCCCGGGGATTATCGGGCAGTGGCAGCAGATCGTGGTGTTCGTCTCCATCGCCTCGATGACGCTCGGCGCCTTCGCGGCGATCGGTCAGCGCAATTTCAAGCGGCTGATGGCGTATTCCTCGATCGGCCACATGGGATTCGCGCTGATCGGGCTCGCCGCCGGAACCGAGGAGGGCGTGCGCGGCGTCATCATCTACATGGCGATCTATCTGGCCATGACGCTCGGTACCTTCGCGTGTATTCTGGCGATGCGCTACAAGGACGGCAGTGTCGAAGACCTTGCGGATCTTTCCGGCCTTGCCCGCACGCATCCGGGCATGGCGCTGTTTCTTGCGTTGCTGTTGTTCTCGCTCGCCGGCGTGCCGCCGCTGGCGGGTTTCTTCGCGAAATTCTACGTATTCCTTGCGGCGATCAAGGCGGGACTCTATGCGCTCGCCGTGATCGGCGTGCTCGCGAGCGTGGTGGGGGCCTATTATTATCTGATGATCGTCAAGACCATGTATTTCGACGAGCCCAAGGGGAGCTTCGAGCCGATGGCCCGGGAGCTCAAGCTTGTGCTCGGCGTGACCGGCTTGTTCAATCTGTTGTTCTTCGCCTATCCGGCGCCGCTCATCGAGGCGGCGGACGCGGCGGCGAAATCGCTGTTTTGACCCGCATGGAGCTCGATCCCGCTGCCGCCGCCGCCGGGGTTCGGCTGATCGTCCACGACACCGTCGGATCGACGAATGCCGAGGCGCTGTCGCAGGCGCGGCTGGGCGAGCGCGGCCCGTTGTGGGTCACGGCGGCGCAACAAACGGCGGGCCGCGGACGGCGCGGCCGCCCCTTCGTGTCCGAGCGCGGCAATCTCTACGCCAGCCTGCTGCTCACCGACCCTGGTCCCGCCGATCGCGCTGCCGAGCTCTCGTTCGTGGCGGCGCTCGCGCTCCATGATGCGGTCTGCGAGCTGGCCTCGATGCTCGCCCCGCGCATCCGGTTCAAATGGCCCAACGACATGATCTGCGACGGCGCGAAATTCGCGGGCATCCTGGTCGAGGGCGAAAGCACGTCAGGCCGACCGCTCGCGGCCGTAGTCGGCATCGGCGTAAATTGTGCGTGCCATCCGGCTGGCACGGCCTATCCGGCGACCGATCTTGCTGCGGCGGGGGCCTCAGTGAGCCCCGCAGCGCTGTTTCGCGCGCTGTCGCATACCATGTTGCTGCGGCTCGCAGAATGGGATCGGGGCCGCGGCTTTGCCACCATCCGCACCGCTTGGCTCGCGCGCGCCATGGGGCTCGCCGAGGTCATACGGGTGAGCCTTCCGGAACGGGAGCTGCAAGGCCGGTTCGAGAGCCTGGACCGGGCCGGGCGGCTGCTGCTCCGGCGCGACGATGGGACCCTGGAGGCCATCACGGCCGGGGATATCTTTCCGGTCGCGGCGGAAGGGTCGGGTGCCGCCACGCCGCAGGTCACACCTGTCCAGGCCGAGCCTCCGACCGGCAAACGCTCGCTCGACCGCGCGGGCATGCGTCGCGGCGGCGAAGGTCGTGATTGATGAACGCGTCCGGCGAGTTCGTGTTCGCGCCACTCGGGGGTGTCGGCGAAATCGGGATGAACCTCTCGATTTACGGCTTGGGTCCCGAACGCAGCCGGACCTGGATCGCGGTCGATTTCGGCGTCTCGTTCGGAGGCGAGGAAGATCTACCCGGCATCGATCTCGTCCTGCCGGACATCCGCTTCCTGGTCGAGGAGCGCCGCAATCTCGTCGGCATCGTGCTCACCCATGCCCACGAGGATCATTTCGGCGCGCTGCTCGATCTATGGCCGCAACTGCGGGTCCCGGTCTATGCCACCCCGTTCACCGCGGCGTTGCTCGAGGCCAAGCGCCGCGGCGAGCCCGGCGCGCCGGAGATTCCCGTGCGCGTGGTCGAGCTCGGATCGCGGTTCGCGGTGGGCCCGTTCGACGTCGAGCTGGTATCGGTCGCCCATTCGATCCCGGAATCGAATGGCCTGATCATCCGCACGCCTCTCGGCACCGTGCTCCATACCGGCGATTGGAAGATCGACCCGACTCCGGTCATCGCGCCGCCGACCGACGAGGCAAAGCTCAGGGCCGTCGGCGACGAAGGCGTGTTGGCGCTGGTCGGCGATTCCACCAACGCCATCCGCGAGGGGCGGTCGCCCTCGGAACGCGACGTGGCGAAAACGCTGGTCGAGCTGGTCCGCACCGCCCGCGGCCGAGTTGCGGTCACGACCTTCGCGTCGAACGTGGCGAGGATGCGCTCGGCCGCCGAAAGCGCATCGTCCAGGTCGCGCGCGAGACCGGTTATCTAAAAGGCATCGCCGCGTTCCGCGGCATCGAGGTGTACCGGCAGCTGCCGCCCGAAAAGGTGGTTGCGCTGTGCACCGGGAGCCAGGGCGAGCCGCGCGCGGCGCTGGCACGGATCGCCGACGAGTCGCATCCGGAAATCACCTTCACCCGCGGCGACCGCGTGATCTTTTCGTCGCGGACCATCCCCGGCAACGAGAAGCCGGTGAACCGCATCATCAACGGCCTAGTGCGGCAAGGCATCGAAGTCGTCACCGATCGCAACGAGCTCGTCCACGTGTCCGGACATCCGCGGCAGGCGGAGCTGGAGGACATGTACCGTTGGGTACGGCCGCAAATCGCCGTTCCCGTCCATGGCGAAGCCTTGCACCTTCACGAGCACGCGAAGCTCGTCCGCCGGTTGGGCGTGAAGCAAGTGATCGAATGCCAGGACGGCGACCTGGTCCGGCTCGCGCCGGGACGGGCGGAGGTCATCGACGAAGTGCCATCCGCGCGGCTTTACAAGGACGGCCGGGTGCTGGTCGAAGCCGAAGCCCGCACCGTCCCCGAGCGGCGGCGGTTGGCTTTTGCCGGCGTGATCTCGGTCGCGCTCGTCGTTACGACGGAGGGGGAGCTTGCTGCCGACCCCGAGCTGCGGCTCTCGGGAATTCCGGAGCGCGACGCCGAGGGCAAACCGATGGCCGAAGTCGCCTATGCGGCTGTCGTCGATACCTTCCGGTCGCTGCCGCGGCCCCATCGGCGCGATGCCGACGCGCTCGCCCAATCGCTCGGCCGCGCCGTTCGCGCCACGCTTGCGGCGCACTGGGACAAGAAGCCGATATGCCACGTCCACGTCTTGACGGTATAAGCGGGCCGCCGGCGGCGGAATTTTGCGGGGAAGATCGCGAATGATCGGACGGCTCAACCACGTGGCCATTGCGGTCCGCGATATCGCGCAGGCGGCCGAAGTCTATCGGGACATTCTGGGCGCCCGCGTCTCCGAGGTGGTTCCGCAGCCCGAGCACGGCGTCTCCACGGTGTTCATCACCCTGCCCAACGCCAAGATCGAGCTGCTCGAGCCGCTGGGAGCCGGATCGCCGATCGAAAAATTCCTGGAGCGCAATCCCGACGGCGGCATCCATCATCTGTGCTACGAGGTCGACGACATCCAGGCCGCGCGCGAGCGGCTCAAGGCGACCGGCGCCCGGGTCTTGGGCGACGGGGAGCCGAAGATCGGCGCCCACGGCAAGCCGGTGCTGTTCCTGCACCCCAAGGATTTTTGCGGGACGTTGGTCGAGATCGAGCAGGCGTAATCGAATGTCGCTGACGACTTCGCTCGCCGTGTATTTCATCGTGTGGTGGACGGTGCTGTTCGCCGTGCTGCCGTGGGGCATCCGCTCGCAGCTCGAAAGCGGCGAAGTGGTGCCCGGAAGCGATCCGGGCGCACCCGCGCTGCCGAACCTGCGCAGCAAGCTGATCTGGACCACGGCGGTGGCGACGATCAGCTTCGCGGTGATCGACGCGGTGTATACCTATCGGCTGATCGCGCTCGAGGATCTTGCGACCTGGTTCGGCATCCCGAAGTGAATGCCAATCTCCGGCGCGATCAGCTGCGCGCCTGGGTCACCAATTGCGTCTGCGTCACCACCGCGGCCAGCCGGCCGTCGCCCCGCGTGATCCGGGTCTGCCAGACCATCGTGGTCCGGCCGCGGTGAAGGGGCGTGCATTCCGCCCGCGCCACGTCGCCGGCCGGGATCGCGGTGAAAAAATTCGTCTTGCTTTCGATCGTGGTCGTCCAGGTGCCCTCGGGCAAATTCTGGACCGTGGCAATCGCACCCAAGGTATCGGCGAATGCCATCAACGCGCCCCCGTGCAGCACGGCCGGCCGGGTGCACAGGTCCTCGCGGACCTTGAGCTCGGCTTCGACCCGCTCGGGGCTCACGCTGCGAAGCTCGATACCGAGCAGCTCGGAAAACGGGAGGGAATCGATCGCCATGTCCGGTTCTCCGCGGTACAAAAAAGAAGAGCAGGGTCAATGCCCTGCTCGCTGTTGTTAATGTCGCCCTCGGTCCCTGAGACGGTTTTATGGTCTTTTCTGCGGGTGGCAGCGGATCATCGCGCCGTCGGGCTTTCCTCCCAAGACTTGGACCGCATGGCGGACTGCGGTTCTGACGCCGTCATGCCCGTGCCCTGCGCGATTTCGACCCTAGCCGATATCCGGTACTTTGATCAAGCAGAACACGACGACAAAGGCTGCGAATCGGGCCCGGGATGACGGTGCCATGGTCCCCTAGTTCGGCGACAGTGCCATGACAGGGGGGCCGAAACCCGGTCGCCGACGCATTGACGCCTTGTATTTTCGGCAATGATCCGGTTTCACTCCGCCGGCTCCCGCCCGCCCTCCGGAATTGCCCCTGCCCATGCGTCTCTCCCGGTATTTCCTGCCGATCCTGCGCGAGACCCCCAAGGAAGCCGAGATCGTCTCGCACCGGCTCATGCTGCGGGCGGGCATGATCCGCCAGGAGGCGGCCGGCATCTACGCCTTCCTGCCCCTGGGCTACCGGGTGCTGCGCAAGGTCTGCCGCATCGTGCGCGAGGAACAGGACCGCGCCGGCGCCATCGAAATGCTGATGCCCACACTGCAGCCGGCGGAACTGTGGCGCGAAAGCGGACGCTACGAGGACTACGGCAAGGAAATGCTGCGCATCAAGGATCGGCACGGGCGCGATCTCCTCTACGGACCCACCAACGAGGAGATGATCGCCGAGATCTTTCGCGCCTATGTGCGATCGTACAAGGATTTGCCGCTGAACCTCTACCACATCCAATGGAAATTCCGGGACGAGATGCGACCGCGGTTCGGCACCATGCGGTCGCGGGAGTTCCTCATGAAGGACGCCTATTCGTTCGACCTCGACCAGGCCGGCGCCCGGCATGCCTACAACAGGATGTTCGTCGCCTATTTGCGGACCTTCGCGCGCATGGGGCTCAAGGCGATCCCGATGGTCGCGGAGACCGGGCCGATCGGGGGCAATCTCAGCCACGAATTCACGATTTTGGCCGCGACCGGCGAGAGCGAGGTCTATTGTCATCGCGAATATCTCGATTTCGAAGTACCGGGCGAGAGCGTCGATTTCGAGGACCGGGAGCGCCTGCAGGCGATCGTGGATCGATGGACGTCGCTCTACGCAGCGACCTCGGACAAGCACGATCCGGCCGCGTTCGATGCGATCCCCCCGTCCGACCGGGTTCAGGCGCGCGGGATCGAGGTCGGACACATTTTCTATTTCGGAACGAAATATTCAGAGCCGATGAAGGCGCTGGTGACGGGCCCGGATGGCGTCGAGCGTGCGGTCCATATGGGATCCTACGGCATCGGTCCGAGCCGCCTCGTCGCCGCTATTATCGAGGCTTGCCATGATGACGCGGGGATCCAATGGCCCGAGCCGGTCGCACCGTTCC
>VAZU01000273.1:287-3742 GCA_005884745.1 Alphaproteobacteria bacterium | reverse complement strand
CGGCATTTCATAGCCGGCGAACGGCACCATCCGGGCGCCGCGCGCGAGATGCAGCGCATGGAGCGGCGTCGTCGCGAGCGATGCAGGAAGGGATCGAGTCTCGGTCATGTCCGGTTCCCTACAGAGCCGCTCTCCGGGCGAAACGCCCGGCCGAGCCCCCTCTGTCGCGGAACCTGAGAGATTTCACCGCAACGGCTGGCCGCGCGGATTACCCCTTCGGTGAGCCGCGCAAGCGCGCAGCCGCTTTCCAGAGCATCATCCTCCTGCGGTCCTTTTGCCTGAGCGTTTCCGGGGCGGTTGCGCCTTCGGCGCCGGATCTTTTTGGACCGGTCTCTCCCGCAGGAATCCTCTGATTCGTGGCCGTCGATATCGAGCGACGGTCGGGCCCGATCCTATTCGCCGAAACCCTCAAGTCAACCCGATGCGCGCGGCTTCTTTGGCGGCGGCTTCTTCTCCGGCCTCTTCTCGGGTTCCTTCACCAGCGTCGGATCGAAGCCGACGTAGATCACGTAGGCGGCGAGCTCCGCCGGTTTGGGCAGCGGAAAGCTGATGTCCTCCTCGATGTGCACGAACGGCACATTGCTCTGCCCCGGTGGAATGGTCACAGGAACGCGGTAGGCCTTGGTCCAGATGGTCTTCGGCTCTACGCCCTCCTGGACCAGCGCAAGCCGAATCGGCACCTCGATCGGTCCCGGGCCGCCGGCCGGTCCGAGAATCACCCGGCCCTGCACGCCGACTTTCACGGTCATGTTGCCGGCGAGCACGGTGCACTCGCGCGCGGTCCTGGCGACGGTTGCCTGGAACCGCAGCGTCGTAGCGGTCGGATCGGCGCCCGACGCACCGACCGCGTAGGTCGATGCGCCGGAACGTATGTCGATCGTGGGGCAATCGTCGCTCGCCACCGGTTGTGCCGCAGCGGCCTCGGCGGGATTGGGCGGCGGTGCCGCCCGGCCCGAGAACAGCGCCGCCATGCGCTCGCGGAACGAGCTTGGCTTGGGTGTATTCGCCGAAGCCGCAGGTTCCGGCGGTGGTTGCGGTTGGGAGGCGCCGAGCAGGCCGCTCGAGGAGCAGCCGGATGCCAGGAACGCCACCGCGAGCGCGGCTGAGGCGATGCGCACGGCCGCCCGGGATTTCCCCGCCCGCTCCTTGCTCATGATCGGCCCGCGTCCCCGGTTTCGGCGCGTTATAGCAGGCCGACCATGGCGGCCCCAAGGCGGCAGGCGCATCAGGCTCGAGCGTCGTCCTGCAGCCGCGCGTAGAGCAGATGGTCCTGCCAAATGCCGTTGATGCACAGATATTCGCGCGCATAGCCCTCGCGGGCGAATCCACTGTTCTCGAGCAAGCGGATCGAGGCGGCGTTGCTGGGAATGCACGCCGCCTCCACGCGATGCAGCCGCAGCGCGCCGAACGCGAAGGGCAGGAGTGCGCGCACGGCCGCGGTCATGTGGCCGCGGCGAGCATAGGGCCCGCCGATCCAATATCCGAGGCTCCCCGCCTGGGCGACGCCGCGGCGCACATTGGCCAACGTCAGGCCGCCCAGCAGCACCTGGTCGCTGCTGCGGAAGATGAAGAAGGCATAGGATTGGTCGTTGCGCTGGTCCTCGGCGTAACGGCGCAAGCGCCGGCGGAACGCCGCGCGCGTGAGATCGTCGGCCGGCCAGGTCGGCTCCCAGGGGGTGAGGAAGGCCCGGCTGGCGTCGCGCAGCGCCGCCCATTCGGCATAATCGCCGGGGCCGGGCGTCCGCAGCATGACCCCGTTTCCCTCGATGCTCGGCAGCGGATCGGAAAAATTCGCGGTGCGGAAGAATGCCATGCGATGATTCCGCTCGCAGCCGGGTGCCCGAACAGATTGGTTGAATCTGGCGCGGCGCGGGCTTACGCGGCCTGGCGGCCGAGACTTTCAGCGATCGCGGCCGCGCTTTCAAGCCCGGCCGGCCCGAGTGCGGCGAATGCCGGCGGGCTGCGCCGGATCAACTCGCGCCCGGCGGCCCGCGCGCTCTCCACCGTGACGGCGTCGACCTTGGCGATGATCTCCTCGATCGCGAGCGGCCGGCCGTGGGCGAAAATTTGCCGCGCGAGCTGCTCGGCGCGCGCGCTCGAGCTTTCCAGCGCCATCAGCAGGCCGGCCTTCATCTGCGCCTTGGCGCGGTCGACCTCCTTGGCATCGAGATCGTCGGCCGCGGCGCCAAGCTGGTCGACCACGACGCGCATCAGCTCGGAGGCGTCGGCAGCATCGGTGCCGGCGTAGAGGCCGAACAGCCCCGTGTCGGAATAGGGCGAATGGAAGGTATAGATCGCGTAGCACAAGCCTCGCTTCTCCCGCACCTCCTGGAACAGCCGGGACGACATTCCCCCGCCCACGACGTTGGTGAAGACCTGCAGCGCATAGAGCTCGGGGTCGCGTTGCGGCACGCCTTCGAGCGCGAGCGCGATATGGACCTGCTCGAGATCGCGCGCCTCGACCCGGATGCCACCGCCGAATTTCGCTGGATCGGGCACCGGCGCCGCGGATCCGTTGAAGGCGGAGAAACGCCGCTCGACTTCCGCGACCACGGCGCGGTGCTCGACCGCACCCGCCGCCGCCACCACCATTTCGGGCGCGCGATAGTTGCGCCCGAGATAGGCTCGCAGCCGCGCACCGTCGAACGAACGGATGCTCGCGGGGGTGCCGAGAATGGAGCGCCCGACCGGCTGCGCGGGAAACGCGGTCGCCTGCAGGTGATCGAACACGATGTCGTCGGGCGTGTCTTCCGCGGCACCGATCTCCTGCACGATGACGTTCTGCTCGCGGGCGAGCTCCTCCGGGTCGAACGTCGGATCGGCGAGGATGTCGGAGAGCACGTCGAGCGCCAGCGGCACGTCGGCCCTGAGCACGCGCGCGTAATAGGCGGTGGTCTCGACGCTCGTCGCCGCATTGAGATCGCCGCCGACCGCCTCGATCTCCTCGGCGATCTGTCGCGCAGTACGCCGCGAGGTGCCCTTGAAGGCCATGTGCTCCAGCAGGTGCGCAATGCCGTGCTCTTCCTCGCGCTCGTCGCGGCTGCCGCAACCGACCCACACCCCGAGCGAAGCGGTCTCCAGATGCGGCATGGCGTCGGTGACCACGACCAGGCCGGAGGGAAGGCGCGTCAACTCCACACTCATGCGGCGGCTCCTTGGGCGGCGCGGCTGGCGCCGAGAATGAAATGTTCGACGGCTTTCTGGTCGGCGGGAAGCACCTGCATGCGCTCGGGCCGGTCGGCCAAGTCGGCCAGCCCGGCCGGCAGCCGCGGCACGATGCCGGCGGCGCGCTCCACCGCTTCGGGGAATTTGCCGGGATGCGCGGTCGAGAGCACCACCATCGGCACGCCGCGATCGCCGCCCTCCTTCTCGGCCACCGCGAACGCGACCGCGCTGTGCGGGTCGAGCAGATAATCGGCTTCGCGACGCACGGTGCGGATCGTGGCCGCGGTTTC
>VAZU01000273.1:0-269 GCA_005884745.1 Alphaproteobacteria bacterium | reverse complement strand
AAGCGGCGCGACTGGGCGAGCGAACCCATCAGCGCGCGCACCGCATCGGAATCGCGATCATACGCATCGAACAGCAGCCGCTCGAAATTCGAGGAGACCTGAATGTCCATGGAAGGCGAAGTGGTGGCGATCACGTCGCGCAGTTCGTAGGTGCCGGTTTTGAGCGTGCGCACCAAAATATCGTTGACGTTGGTGGCGACGACGAGGCGATCGATCGGCAGCCCCATGCGCCCGGCCACGTAGCCGGCGAACACGTCGCCGAAATTGCC
>VAZU01000272.1 GCA_005884745.1 Alphaproteobacteria bacterium | reverse complement strand
TCGGTCAATGCCGCTTCGAGGCGGCCGAGGATCGCGCGATCCCAGCATCGGTAGTTCCACCAATTGGCGTTCGCCGGTTGCATCTCGACGAGTTGATCGTAGCCCGCGACGGCTCGATCGTATTGGCCCTTGTTCTCATATGCGGTGGACCGGTTGTTCAGCGCGGCGGCGTACTTGGGATCGAGCCGAAGCGCCTCCTCGTAATCGGCAATGGCCCGGTCGTTGTCGCCCTTGAGGCGGTAGGTATCGCCGCGGTCGTTGTAAGCGACGGCGTATTTGGGATTGATGCGGATCGCCTCGGTGTAGTCCGCGGCGGCGCGGTCGTAGTCGCGCTTGCCGCGGTATGCGTCGCCGCGGTTGTCGTAAGCGACGGCGTACTTGGGATCGATGCGGATCGCATCGCTGTAGTCGGCGATGGCGCGATCGTAATCGCTCTTTCTGCTGTAGGCGAGCCCGCGATTGTTGAAGGCGGCGGCATATTTGGCATCGAGCCGGATCGCCTCGTTGTATTCGGCGATGGCCCGGTCGTAGTCCTTCTTGTCGAAATACACGTTGCCGCGGCCGTTGTACGGCAGCGCGCTCTTGGGAGCGAGCCGGATCGCCTCGGTGTAGTCGGCCAGGGCGGTGTCGACGTCGCCCTTGGAGCGATAGGCGTTGCCGCGGCCGTTGTGCGGCGAGTCGTAATTGGGATCCAGCGCGATCGATTGGCTGTAGTCGGCAATGGCCCGGTCGTACTCCTTCTTGTCGAGATACGTGTTGCCGCGGCCGTTATAGGCCAGGGAATACCGAGGATCGAGCCGGATGGCCTCGTTGTACTCGGCCAGCGCCCGATCGTTGTCGCCCTTGTCGCGGTAGGCGTTGGCGCGGCCGTTGCGGGGGGAGGCATACTTGGCATCGAGCCGCATCGACTGGCTGTAGTCGGCGATGGCGCGGTCGTTTTCGCCCCTGGCGCGATACGCGTTGCCGCGGCCGTTGTAGGGGTAGGCGTAGTTGGGGTCGAGGCGGATCGATTCGTTGTAGTCGGCAATGGCGCGGTCGTTGTCGCCCTTGGTGCGGTAGCCGTTGCCGCGGTTGTTGTAGGCAATGGACAGGTTCTTCGGGGTTTCCTTCCCGGAACCGATCACGCTCGTGCATCCCTTGATCTGCACGTCGGGGGAAGCTTTCTCCTTGTTCACGCACCAGGTCCACGGCTGGGATAGTTGTGCGCTTGCCGATGTGCCCGACACGAGGCCCGCGGCAGCAAGGCAAGCCGCGACCGCGCTGCCGCGATAGAACGCGGATTTGCTAGCTTCGATCACGAGCATTTCCCCCCATCCGCCGTTCCCGCGAGGCCGGGAAAAGGCTAGCACATCGCACCGGAAACGAAAGCCGCTGTTCGCAAATCGGCAGATCCGCCGCAGGACGGCCTGCCGTTGACTTCATCAGGCGACGTGCGCGAGCGGCGGGCCGCAGAAGTACACGGGCCGCTCCATGAAGGAGTCGCACCAAGATCTCATGATAACGGCGGCGGAATGGGAGGCCTTTCTCGACGATCTCCAGCAGACCCTCGACAAGTTCGCCGTGCCCCAGGCCGAGCAGGCGGAGATCAAGACCATCGTCGCCGGCACTCGGGCCGACATCGTCGTGCAAGGGCGCGAAGGCGCAGCACCCAAGAAGTCCGCCTGACCGCGGCCCGCGGCGCGCATCGGGCTAAATCGGCAGCCTTGCTCCGCTTTGTCACCGCCTTGCCGCATTTCGTTGGCATCCGTTGCGCCGACCTCGTATCGTCCGTGCCGGTCCGCGGGCGGGGCTTTGGGGAGGGGACCATGCGGGCGGCGTACATCCGGGGATTGGTGCTTTGTGCCGTGCCGCTGGCGGGATGCTTCGCCGCGCAGGCCGGCCAGCTCGCCGACGACCCGGATGCGCCCTGGATCCCGGGGCTGCCGATCGCCAATTCGTTCGCCGGCATCGTCGAGCTCGATTCCGATCCTTCCGGCGCGCAGGCGACGACCTCGCTGGGCGCCGGCTGCCGCACGCCGTGCTCGCTCGAAGTCACGGCCGAGGGGCCCTTCACCGTGACTTTCACCCACGAGGGCTACGAGCCGACCACGGTCGAGGTGAAAATCCAGCATGCCCGGATGGGCGTATCGGAGCGGAAATTCGCGCCCAATCCGGTGATTGGTCAGCTTGCCGCGGTCGCCCCGCCGGCGCCGCCGCCGCCGCCGCCAAGTCCGCCGAAAAAGCCGGTCGCAACGGCGCAGCCGCCGAAAGCGGCGCCGAGGAAGCCGGTTGCCGCCGCGCAACCGGCCGCGCAGCCGCCCGCGCAACCCGCCGCGCAACCGCCCGCGCAACCGGCCGCGCAACCGGCCGGGCGACCTGTGCCGGCTCCGTCGGCGTGGCCGGCGGAGGTGAAGCCGATTCCGGGGATCAACTCCGGTCAGATCGTGCCGGCGGCTCCGCCCCGACCGAGCGACACCCCCGTCGCGCGGCGCTGGCTCGAGGATTTCAAGCCGGCCTCGGAGTAGCCGGACCAGACCAACATTTGCGACGGCTGCTACGCTTCCCGCTGCCCCGCCGGAAGGGGATGAACTCGCCTGGGGTGCCGGGCAGCCGTTGACGTCCTCGTCCCGCGTCCGGCGACACGTTGTTTGAATCGGAGCATTTCGCCGACGCGACGGGTTTGTTTTGACGGTGTCGCATCAAGCTCCCGGACCCTTGCTCGAACCCGAAATGCCACGGCCGGCTCG
>VAZU01000271.1 GCA_005884745.1 Alphaproteobacteria bacterium | reverse complement strand
GGCGAACCTGCTCAAGGTGGTGGAGGGAGGCTGGGTGCCGTTGGCGCTCGGCATGCTGATAATGATCGTGATGTACACTTGGCGGCGCGGCACCCGGCTGCTGTTCGAGAAGACCCGCCGCCAGGAGATGTCACTCGACAATCTCGTTACCATGCTGGAGCGCAAGCCGCCGCAGATCGTGCCCGGGACCGCCGTATTCCTGACCAGCGATCCGGAGAGTGCGCCGACCGCGCTGCTCCACAGCCTCAAGCATTACAAGGTGCTGCACGAAAAGAACGTCATTCTCACCGTCGAGACGGCCGACACGCCGCGAGTGCCGGCCGCGGAGCGCGTCCGCATCGAGCCGGTCGGCAAGACGTTCTCGCGGGTGCGGCTGCGGTTCGGCTTCATGGAGACGCCGAACGTGCCGAAAGCACTGGGGATCGCGCGCAAGCTCGGATGGCAGTTCGACATCATGTCGACGTCGTTCTTTCTTTCGCGCCGGTTGCTGCGGCCAGCCGCGCATTCCGGCATGCCGCGTTGGCAGGATCGGCTGTTCATCCACCTGGCCCGGGCCGCGAACGACGCAACCGATTATTTCAAGATCCCGACCGGACGCGTGGTCGAGGTCGGGACCCAGGTGACCATCTGAGCCAAAGATCCGCCGGCCGTGGGCGGCCTTGATTCCCGGTGCGAACGCGACACATCATCCGGAACATTCCGGTGCGACCGTCCGCGACAGGCCGGTGCGCCCCGTCGGCACGGTGAGGTTCGAGGAGAAAACGATGTTCGGACAAGGCAAGGCCGTGCGCAATCTTGACGCCGACGAAGTGGCGCGCGGGATGCGGCAGAACCGGATTCTGCTGGTCGATGTCCGCGAGCCCAACGAGACGGCGCTCGAAGGCTTTCCCGGCGCGGCGCTGGTGCCGCTGTCCGCGTTCGATCCCGCGCGCATTCCCGATCCGGAAGGCAAGGAGGTGGTGTTCGCCTGCAGGTCCGGCCGCCGGTCGGTGACGGCCTCGCAGGCGGCGCAGGCCGCGGGCCTGCCCTATGATGCGCATCTCGCGGGCGGCATCCTCGCCTGGAAGGCCGCCGGTCATCCGACCGAGAGCTGAAAGCCACGCATGCCTCGGCTGCTTCTGATCCTCGCATTGGTCGCTGCGGCCGCGGGCGGGCGCACGGACGCGCCGGCGGCGCAAGCCGGCGACAGGATCGTCAATTTCTACAATTGGTCGGATTACATCGACCCCGCCGCGATCGAAGCCTTCACCCGCGAGACGGGGATTGCGGTCAAATACGACACCTTCGATTCCAACGACATGCTCGAGACCAAGCTGCTCGCCGGGAATTCGGGTTACGATCTCGTGGTGCCGACGGCGTATTTTCTCGAGCGCCAGATCAAGGCCGGCATTTTCCGCAAGCTGGACAAGCCGCGGCTCCCCAATCTGGCCAACGTGTGGGACGAGATTGCGCGGCGGCTCGCCGCGTACGATCCGGGCAATCTCTACGCGGTCAACTACATGTGGGGCACGACCGGGATCGGCTACAACGTCGGCAGCGCGAAGGCG
>VAZU01000282.1 GCA_005884745.1 Alphaproteobacteria bacterium | reverse complement strand
GAAATAGTGCGGGCTGAGCCGAACCAGCTGCGCGAGCTGGGCGAGCGGGATCTGGTCGCCAAGGTGCTCCTCGATATACGCGACCGCGATCCGTTGCTGCCAGGCGGCAAGACCGCCGCGCACCGGCGGTACGCTGCTGGGCGCTCCGGTGTTGAGCCGCACCAGCTCGTGCGCCAGGACGGCGCCGAGAGCTTCGAAATACAGCCGGTTCGCCGAAAGCGAATGTTCGACCAGGGACATCAGCTTGAGCGCCGTACTCCATAACGCCGCATTCTCGAAAAACAGCCGCGGAGCCATCTCCGCGAAACCCAGCTCCGGATCGATTGCCAGGTCGGTTGGATCGAAATAGAAGTAAGCCACGCGCGTGAGAATGTGCGGGTCCTGGCAGTCATAATATTCGTGACCTGCCGGCACAAAGGTTAGCTTTCGTCTCAGATCTCGCAAGGCCGAGCGGGGCAGCCCCTCGACGAACGTCTCCCCGTCCCGGCGCACGCCCCTGTCGTATATCGATTTTGCCACGCTTCGTGGCCTGGACGATCTCCCCTGCCATTCCGTTCGAGGCCATGGTGCGACGTTTCACGATGTCGGCTGGATAAATCTCCACGGCATGACCGGCAGCGTCGACCCTGGGCCGATTGGGCAGCCGATGAGCCCGGGGATCGGTGCGCATGTCGTGCCTTTCGCGGGCACGGGAGTGTCCGTCCAGCGACAGCAACATGGCGGCTTGGCCCGGCGTTGAGGTATTCCGGTCGAAAGGACCATTCGATGCCAGATTCGTACGCAGGGAGTTGGCCAACATGGATTCCACCTTTGACGTTCGCGTCGGTTAGCTCGCACTTCCCCGGCCCCATTCCGGCTCTCACCAACTCAGGAGAGCATAGTTCGATCGAGGCAAACCGCCCATCGTACGGAGGTTGATCCGAATAGCGTATTGGTTTGAGAGCCTCATACCTTGGTTTGGCAGCGGGACTTCGACGGATCGGCGAGCGTTATCCCAATCGGCCCGGTCGTCGTGTCTTCCGCCGGATCGAGATCGCCGCTCGACCGACGGCGACCTGGCCGCCGGCAGCGGCCGCAGCGCATTCGAATTCAACGGCGCGTATGGCGTAGGGTTCGTGGGCAGCGGGTTCATCGACATTGCGTTGCACCTCTGGCGCTCGAATCTTCCGTCCGTGCACGAAATATCGCGCTCGGCGCCTGAAAGGTCCTTGGCGACGGCCTGAAACGTTCCGAAATCATCTGAAATCTACGTAAAGCGGCGGATTTTCGCGCATTCGCCCGTTTGGTTCGGCGAGGCCCGCAAGATCGAGCGTCCACGCTCGATTTTCGGCAAGAGCGGGCCAAACGCGGCAATCGAGGCACAGCCGCGGCCGCGGAAACAACTAAGTTCCTATCGAGCACCGCAATCAGGTGTCACGATGCTTTGAGGCTTCCATGCACGACCACATCGATTCTCGCGCTGCGGCGGGCGTCCAGAAGCGCAGACCCGTGGAGGAGCGCATCGGCTTCATCGGGCTTGGACGCATGGGCGCCGCCATGGCCACGAATCTCGTGCAGGCCGGCTGCGATGTGAGGGCCTATGTCCGGCGTCCCGAACGCATCAAGGAGCTTGCTGCGCTCGGGCTCGACACGACGGCCGAAGTCGCGGACCTGTTCGATTGCGAAATCGTGGTCAGCATGCTGCCGGACGACAAGGCTGTCCGGGACGTCATGTTCGGCCTGGAGCCGCGGCCCGGAAATGGGCTTGCTTCCGGGCTGATGCCGGGCGCCATCCATCTCTCGATGAGCACCATTAGCACGGCCGCTTCGTCGGCGATCGACTCGGGGCACGCCAAGCTCGACCAGGGCTACGTTGCCGCGCCGGTGTTCGGCAATCCCGATGCCGCCGCAGCCCGTCAGCTCTACATCGTCGCGGCCGGCAGCGGTTATTATATCGAGCGCTGCCAGCCGATCTTCGACATTTTGGGCCAGCGCACCTTCGTGGTCGGCCCCGAACCCGCGACCGCGAATCTGATCAAGCTCGCCGGCAATGCGTTGACGGCGGCCACACTGGAAATGCTCGGCGAAGTGGTTGAGATCCTGACCGAAACCATGTACGGCAGCCGGGTGCACAAGATCTACGGCGGCAAGATCGTCGCGCAGCACTACGAGCCGGGCTTCGTCCTTCCGCTGGCGCTCAAGGACGTGCGCTTGGCGCTCGCGGAGGCGGAAGCCGCAGGCGTCCCCATGCCGTCGGTCCGCATTGCACGCGATCGGCTGATGGCCGGAATTGCACGTGGCTATGCGGGACTCGATTGGTCGGCGCTCGGCCGCGTTGCAGCCGATGAAGCCGGATTGACCTAGGAAGACGCCGGTGTGGCGGAAGCCGTGAGCCTCCCGTTCGGCGCGACGGGTGTAATCAGCTACTCCGCGATCAAGGTTGGACCAAGTGCAGCGCAGCCTCCAGATCGGTGCAAGAACGCATCAATCGTAGCAATTTCGCCGCAGCAGCTTGCGCCAAGGCCGCTTACATTCGGCCGATGTCGAAGCCTTAAGACGAACCGAGCATACGAGCGATGTCTACGTCAGGCCCACGTTCGCTCGATCCCTCGGGTCCGGCCTCCTGGTCCTGATCGCTGCGTGGGTCGTCGCGAAGCCTGGTTCCTCCCCGCGGGTTTCGCTTGGACGTAGACACTTGGGCCGGTGGCGCCTGCCGCCGGCCCTTTTTTTGTCGAGTGACGAAGCCGGGTGAGGCGTCGTAATCTTCGAACGGCACGACATTTTTTCCGCCGGCAAGGAACTGGCGGCGATTTCAGGTGACGCGCTGGCCCTATGGGGCGATCGGTTGCGGCGGCAGCCCCCGGTTTCCGCTGTGCTCCACGGCGAGGAGGCCGGCTTCGACTGTACTTACTCAATGACCGCTCTGCCTCGAAAACTGCATACGTGACGCGAGCAAGACCTTGACGCACCGCGTCGGGGCACCGATCTACGATCGCCTCCGCGAGGCGGCATGCCATTGGAGCAGCCTTCTTAAAAACCCTGAAAATACCTGAAAATTCGCGCTACAATCGCGCTCATGGATCCCCTATCCGAAACGCCGGCGGCAATGGAGTTCGGCCGTTTCAGGGTTTTGCCGCACCGCCGCGAGCTCCTTGCCGATAGTCGACCGATCCATCTCGGCGGGCGCGCCTTCGATGTGCTGATGGCGCTGATCGAGGCGTCGGGGGCTGTGGTGAGCAAAGACGCGCTGATCGAGCGTGTCTGGCCGAACCAGGTCGTCGAAGAGAACAACCTGCACGTCCAGATCTCGACACTGCGCAACGCCTTCGCGGCGGATCGCGGCTTGATCCGCACGATCGCCGGACGAGGCTACCAGTTCACCGGCGTGATACGCACGGTCTCGGCAAATTCTCAGGCGCAGGCGGTTGCAGGCACGGCCGTCGTCCTTGAGCCCGCTTCGGCCCGTCCATCGACGAACCTGCCGGAGCCGGTTTCCGAATTGATCGGCCGCGCCGTCGCGTTCGAGGAGATCCTCGGCCTCACCGCCTCCCGCCGCCTCGTCACCCTGACGGGTGCCGGAGGCATCGGCAAGACGCGTCTGGGCCTCGAGGTCGCCCGGCGCCTGCTGCCAAAGTTCGTCGATGGTGTGTGGGTCGTGGAACTCGCAGGCCTGTCCGATCCCGATCTTGTTCCGGTCAGGATTGCCACTGCGCTCCATCTGGAGCTCGCCGCCGACGCAGTGTCACCCGAACGCATCGCCAATGCGCTCGGTGCCAGGCGGCTCATGCTTCTGCTCGACGATTGCGAACACGTGCTCGACCCGGCGGCGCGTATGAGCGAGGCGTTGCTGCGCTTCACCCCGGCCGTTCGCGTGATCGCGACGAGCCGGGAGCCGTTGCAGGCGGAGGGCGAACACATCTACCGGGTGCCGCCGCTCGATGTGCCGGCGGAGGGCATTCAAGATGCGGATGATCCGTTGCATTACGGTGCCGTTCAGCTTTTTGTCGCGCGCGTGCGCGCGGCACAGCCGCACTTTTCGCCGGACCGACGCGTTGCGGCGGCAACGGCGGCAATCTGCCGGCGGCTCGACGGGATCCCGCTCGCGATCGAGCTCGCCGCGTCGCGCGCCGCTGCGCTTGGGATCGAGGAGCTCGCCACCCGTCTCAATGATCGTTTCCACCTGCTCACCGGGGGGAGGCGGACCGCGCTGCCGCGGCACCAGACGCTGCGGGCGACGCTCGACTGGAGCTACGAGCTGCTTGCCGAGCCGGAGCGCGTGGTCCTGCGTCGTCTGGCGATCTTTTCGGGCGGCTTCAAGCTGGAGGCGGCGAGCGCGGTCGCGGCCGGCGCCGAGATCGCGGCATCGGATGTCGTCGCCGGCGTTGCGAACCTGGTCACGAAGTCATTGGTCTCGGCGAAAGGCGATGACACCACCGCCGGCTACCGGCTGCTCGAGACAACTCGCGCTTACGCGCTCGAGAAACTCGTCGAAAGCGGTGAGCTTGAAGCAGTCGCACGCCGCCACGCCGAGTACTACCGGCATCTGTTTGAGTGCGCCGAAACCGAATGGGAGACGCGAAACACGAGCGAATGGCTGGCCACGTATGCACCCGAGATCGACAATCTGCGGGTGGCGTTGGACTGGGCTTTTTCGCCGGGCGGCGACGCGGCGATCGGCGTAGCCCTGACCGTCGCCGCCACGCCGCTGTGGTTCCAGCTGTCGCTGATCAACGAGTGTCGGGGGCGGGTCGAGCGGGCGCTCGCCGCTCTGGAGCCGGGATCGAGCCGCGGCGAGCGCTGCGAGATGCAGCTCTACGCCGCACTCGGCTGGTCGTTGATGTATACGACCGGTCCGGAGCGCGAGACTGAAGCCTGGAGGACCGCGCTCGTACTTGCCGAGCGACTCGACGACACCGACTATCAGTTGCGGGCGCTCTGGGGGCTATGGGCCGGTCGCGTCAACAACGGCGAGTTCCGGGAGACACTGGCACTCGCAAGACAATTCCGAAGTCTAGCGGCGCGCGCGCCCGACCCCGCCGACGCCCTCATCGGCGATCGCATGATCGGCGCCTCGCTGCATTTTCTGGGTGACCAAGCCGGCGCACGGCAGCACATCGAGCGCGTGCTCAAGGGCTACGTCACGCCCACCCGACGATCCGATGCCGTGCGTTTCCGATTCGATCAGCGCGTGACGGCGCGCATCACGCTGGCGCGGGCCCTCTGGCTGCAGGGGTTCGCGGACCAGGCCATGCGCGACGTCGAGAGCAATATCGAGCACGCTCTGTCGATCAACCACACGCTTTCATTGTGCAATGCGCTTGCCCTGGCAGCCTGCCCGATTGCGCTCTTGGCGGGCGAACTGTCGGCAGCGGAACGCTTCATTGCGATGCTGCTCGACCATGCCGAACGCCATGCGCTCGACGTCTGGCATGCCCATGGGCGATGCTTCGAAGGCGACCTTCTGCGCCAGCGGGGCGATGTCGACGACGGATTGCAGCTGCTCCGCGTCGCGATCGACGAGCTGCGCGAAGCGCGATTCGTCCAGTATCACACCGCGTTTCTACGCGCGCTGGCACAAGGCTTCGCGGCCGCCGGGCGGGTCGCACCGGGGCTCGCCGCGATCGACGAGGCGCTGGCACGATCCGAGCACAATGAAGAGCGCTGGAGCATCGCGGAGGAGCTG
>VAZU01000281.1:3632-7024 GCA_005884745.1 Alphaproteobacteria bacterium | reverse complement strand
GGCCGTGAGACGATCTTAGGCCGCGAGCGGATAGGCGGCCTCGACCACGTAGGGGCCGCCGCCGACCGAGTTTTTCGACGAGAACAGCACGAACCGCGACACCGGGAACGGCGAGACCGGAACCGGTCCGCGCGCCGAGAGATAATCCGCCACCTGGTGACTCGAGGAATCGCGCAGCCGCGCCAAGGTGACGTGCGGCGTGAACTTGCGGCCTTCCGGCTCGAGCCCCATGCGTTGCATCAGCCGCTCGAGCTCGGCCTGGAGCTCGACCAAGGGCGCGACCGGCGCCGCGGCGGCGATCACCGCGCGCGGCCGGCGGCCGCCGAACGAAGCCAGGCGGTCGAAGCGCAGCTCGAACGCCCGCCGGTCGACCTGATCGAGCAGCGACGCGATCTCGTGGGCGAGCACGTCATCGACGTCGCCGATGAAGCGTAGCGTCAGATGGTAGTTCTCCGGGTCGATCCAGCGCGCGCCCGGCAAGCCGCCCCGCAGCATGGAGAGCGAGAACGCGATCTCGCGGGGAATCTCCAGTGCGGTGAAAAGGCGGGGCATGTTCTCCTCCGAACCCAGGAGGCGGGTCGGGCGACCGGGGGCGGCGCAATGTGCGAAGATTTGCGGACGCGAGGCAAGGCTTCAAGAGCCGCGCGCCGTGCGTACCCGGGCGACCAGCTCCTCGACCTTGGGCAGCATCCTGGCGACGATCACGTCGACCCCGGCCGCGGTCGGATGCAGCCCGTCGGGCTGATTGAGCCCGCGCTCCGTCGCCACGCCGTCGAGGAAGAACGGATAAAAGACGACGCCGTATGTTGCAGCAAGCTCGGGAAATCCGGCGTCGAACGCCTCCACATAGACCGTGCCCAGGTTGCGGGGCGCGCGCATGCCGGCAAGCAGCACGGCGATGTGGCGTTCGTTGAGCCGCCGCAGGATTTTTTCGAGCGCGGCGCGCGTGAGCTTCGGATCGATGCCGCGCAGGGCGTCATTGGCGCCGAGCTCCAGGATCACCGCATCGGTGCCGTCCGGTACCGACCAGTCCAGCCGGGAAGCGCCATCGGACGCCGTATCGCCGGACACGCCGGCATTGACCATTTCCACGGCAATGCCCTTTTGCCGTAAGGCTTGCGCGAGCTTGGCCGGAAACGTCTGTTCGGGTGCAAGGCCGAGGCCGGCGGTGAGCGAGTCGCCCAAGGCGACGATCTTGACCGGGCGCTCGGAGGCGCCGAGCGGCAGCGCGGCGATGAACGCTGCGCCGAGAATGGCCGCGGCCCAAGCGATCGTGAAGAGGGATGCCCCAGCAAATGTCTGGACCGCCCCGGGCCGTTTCCCATATGTGCGGGATCGGACGGGTTCTTTGAGCCGCTCAACTCGCGCACGGAAAGACCACATGGACGACACCTCGACGGGGGCGATGCCGGCGATCGCGCTTGCCGGCGTCAACCTCTCGCTCGGCCGGGGCGCGGCGCGCGTTCATATCCTCAAAGACCTCGACCTGGATATAGCAACGGGCGAAGCGGTCGGCCTCGTCGGCCCTTCGGGGTCGGGCAAATCGACGCTGCTCATGGTCATGGCCGGGCTGGAGCGACCGGATACGGGGCGTATTCTCGTCAACGGCCGCGATCTCGGCACGCTTGGCGAGGACGCGCTCGCGCGATACCGCGGCCGTCACATCGGCATCGTGTTCCAGTCCTTTCACCTGATTCCGACCATGACGGCGGTCGAGAACGTCGCGGTGGCGCTGGAACTCGCCGGCGTCGCGGACGCGTTCGATATCGCGGCACGCGAGCTCGACGCCGTCGGCCTGCGGGATCGCGCCTCCCATTACCCGGCCGAGCTTTCCGGGGGCGAGCAGCAGCGCGTTGCGCTCGCCCGCGCGCTGGCGCCCAACCCGGCCATCCTCGTCGCCGACGAACCGACCGGCAATCTCGACGAAGCGACCGGCGCGCAGATCATCGATTTGTTGTTCAAGGGGCAGAAGGAGCGCGGCTCGACCCTCGTTTTGGTGACCCACGATCAAGCGCTGGCCGAGCGCTGCGGGCGCGTCGTGCATTTGCGCTCGGGGCGGATCGTCGCGGCCGACGCGCTGGCGCGGCTGCGCGCATGAGCCGCGCTCTCTCGCTTGCCTCCGGCCGGCTGCGCGGGACGGCGCTGGCATGGCGGCTCGCGTTGCGCGAGCTGCGCGGCGGCCTGCGCGGCTTCTATGTGTTCATCGCCTGCATTGCGCTCGGCGTCGCGGCGATCGCCGGCGTGGGATCCCTGGCGCGAAGCCTGGCCGATGGGCTGGCGCGCGAGGGCCGGGTCATCCTGGGCGGGGACGCGGTGTTCTCGCTGATCCATCGCGAAGCCGATCCGCAGGAGCGCGCATTCCTGGAGAGCAAAGGCCACGTATCGGTCGCCGCCATCATGCGGGCCATGGCGCGCGCCGACGACGGGCGCGCCGCGCTCATCGAGATCAAGGCGGTCGACGATCGATATCCGCTTTACGGCGCCGTCCGCTCGAACCCGCTTCGGCCGCTGCCGGAACTGCTCGCGGCGCGCGACGGCATCTTCGGCGCGGCCGCGGATCCGGCGTTGCTTGCCCGCCTCGATCTCGTTCCCGGATCACGCATTCGCGTCGGCGAGAGCACCGTCGAAATCCGGGCGAGCCTGGAGGCCGAACCCGACAAGCTCGCCGCCGGGATCGCATTCGGGCCGCGGCTGCTGATGAGCCAAGCCGGGCTGCGCGCGACCGGATTGCTGCAGCCCGGGAGCCTCGTGCGTTGGACTTACCGGCTGCGCCTGCCCGACACCGATGCCGGCGACCGCGCGACCGACGCGGCCGTGAGCGAGGCGCGCAACGCCTTTCCGGATGCGGGCTGGGAGATCCGAACCCGCGACAATGCCTCTCCCGGCCTGGGCCGCAACATCGCGCGCTTCACGCAATTCCTGACCTTGGTCGGCCTGACTTCGTTGCTGGTCGGCGGCGTCGGCGTCGCCAACGCGGTGAAGAGCTACCTCGATCGCAAGCGCGACGTGATCGCGACCCTGAAGGCGCTGGGCGCCACCGGCCGGGAGATCTTCTCGATCTATCTCGGCCAGGTGCTGGTGCTGGCCTTGCTCGGCATCGGCATTGGGCTAGCGGTCGGCGCGACGGTCCCGTTCCTGCTGGCCACCGCATTCGGGGCGATCATTCCCGTGCCGATCGCGCCCGCGCTCTATCCGGACCAGCTGGCGGTGGGGCTGCTCTATGGGGTGCTGACCGCGCTCGCATTTGCGCTCTGGCCGCTCGGGCGCGCCCACGACGTCCCGGTATCCGCATTGTTCCGCGACGAAGTGGCGCCGCAACGCCGCTTTCCCCGGGCCCGCTACATGCTCGGGGCGGCAGCCGCCGTCGCGGTGCTCGCCGCGGCGGCGATCGT
>VAZU01000281.1:0-3619 GCA_005884745.1 Alphaproteobacteria bacterium | reverse complement strand
GCCGCCGTCGTGTTCGTCGCGCTGCGTTTGATCGCGCTTGCGCTCATGACAGCCGCGAGACGCGCGCCGCGGCCGCGCTCCAGTCTGTTTCGGCTGATCCTTGCCGATTTGCACCGGCCGGGCGCGGTGACGTCCGTCGTCGTGCTGTCCTTGGGGCTCGGATTGGCGCTGCTGGTGACCTTGACCCTGATCGACGGCAATTTGCGCCGGCAGTTCACGGCGGGATTGCCGGAGCGGGCACCGTCGTTCTATTTCCTCGACGTGCAAGCGAATGACGCCGCCCGGTTCGATCGCTTCATCGAGCAGCACGCGCCCGGCGCCAAGCTCGAGCGCGTGCCGATGCTGCGCGGGCGCATCGCCAGCGTCCGCGGGGTCGCGGCGGAAAACCTGCGCCCGTCCCAGAGCGCCGCGTGGGTCCTCAACAGCGACCGCGGTATCACCTTCGCGCGGGAGCTCCCGCCCGGATCCCGGGTCGTTGCCGGGCAATGGTGGGACGAGAATTACGACGGCCCCCCGCTCGTCTCGATCGAGCGCAAGATCGCCGAAGGGTTGGGCCTCGAGCTCGGCGATCCGATCGTGGTCAACGTGCTGGGACGAAACATCGCCGCCACGGTCGCGAACCTGCGCTCGGTCGACTGGGAAACGCTGGGGATCAATTTCGTCCTGGTGTTCTCGCCGGGAAGCTTCCGCGGGGCTCCCTATGCCGATATCGCCACGCTGACCTATCCGGCGGGCGGCACGGCGGAGCAGGAGATCGGGCTGCTCAAGGCCGCGGCCGAGGCATTTCCCACCGTCACCTTGGTGCGCGTCAAGGAGGTGCTGCAGGCGATCGCCAAGCTGGTGCTCGACCTCACCCTGGCCATTCGCGGCGCCAGCGCCTTGACACTGGTATCGGCGGTTCTGGTGCTGGCGGGGGCGCTCGCGACCGGGCATCGCAGCCGGGTCTACGACGCCGTGGTGCTGCGCATGCTGGGGGCGACCCGCGGCCGGCTGCTCGGCTTCTACGCGCTCGAATACCTGCTGCTCGGGCTTGCCACCGCCCTGTTCGGCCTGGCGGCGGGCTCGATCGCCGCCTTTCTGGTCGTGACCAAGGTCATGGAGATCGCCTTCGTGTGGCTGCCCGGGCCCGCGATCCTGGTCGCGCTCGCCGCCCTGGCGCTCACCGTGGCGCTCGGGCTGGTCGGGACCTTCACGGCGCTCAGCCACAAGCCGGGGCCGGTGCTGCGCAACCTGTAAAGTCGCGGGGCGGGCGGACGTGTCAGTTTGGCACTGGACCCGGCACCGAGAATGGCCCATCTAGCGCCCGCCATGATCTAGCACTAGATTTGGCGCATCGGGTGCCGGCGGCTCGCGGCCGCGGCGTCTTGCCCTTGCCGGATCGGGTGCATCCCCGTGGCGGGGCGATAGAAAGGATACTTCGATGTCGGACTTCGACCGGAATTACGCAGCTACGCGGCGCTTCGGCGCCGACCGGGCGCTCGCGATCGATGCCGGCCTGCGGGCGCACATGATCCGCGTCTACAACTATATGGCGGCCGGCGTCGCGTTGACCGGGGTCGTCGCCTGGCTGACGTTCCAGTTCGCCGTGACCACCACTGCGGCCGGGGCCTTGACCCTGACCCCGTTCGGACAGGCGATCTACGGCACGGCGTTGACCTGGGTCCTGATGCTGGCGCCGCTCGGCCTGGTGTTCTTCATCAGCTTCCGGATCAATAATCTGTCGGCGAGCACCGCGCGGGCGCTGTTCTTCCTCTATGCGGCGTCATTGGGGCTGTCGCTCTCGGTGATCTTCCTGGTCTACACCCACGCCTCGATTACCCGGGTGTTCTTCATCTCGGCGGCGGCGTTCGGGGCCTTGAGCCTTTGGGGCTACACCACGGGACGCGATCTCACCGCGGTCGGCTCGTTCCTGATCATGGGCCTGTTCGGGATCATCATCGCGAGCGTGGTGAACATCTTCCTGGGCAGCAGCCAGCTGGATTGGATCATCTCGGTGATCGGCGTGATCGTGTTCGCCGGGCTGACCGCCTGGGATACCCAGAAGATCAAGGAGATGTACGAGCCCATGGACGACGGCACCGTCGCGGGCCGCAAAGTGGTCATGGGAGCGCTTTCGCTCTACCTCGACTTCATCAACCTGTTCCTGATGTTGCTGCGCCTGGCGGGCGATCGGCGCTGAGGGACCAAGACTCGCGCGTGAAGGCGCCCCGGCCATCGCCGGGGCGCCGTCGTTTTGGGAGCTTCCCGGGGACTCGCGATGCCCGAGCTCTTGATTCGGCCGGCCGCTGCGGCCGACGCTGCGGCAATTGCGGGCATTTATGCCCATGCGGTCCGGTGCGGAACCGCTTCGTTCGAGCTCGAGCCGCCCGATGAGGCGGAGATGGCGCGACGCTGGCGGGCCATCGTCGAAGCCGGCTATCCCTACTTGGTCGCGCAGGCCGACGGCGCGGTGCTGGGTTATGCCTATGCGGGGCCGTATCGGGCGCGGCCCGCCTATCGCTGGAGCGTGGAAAATTCCGTCTATGTCGCCGCCGAGGCGCTCCGCCGTGGCATCGGCCGCGCGCTCCTCGACGCGCTCATCGCCGAAGCCGAACGGCGCGGCTTCCGGCAGATGATCGCGGTGATCGGCGATTCTGCGCAAACACCCTCGATCGCGCTGCATCGTGCCGCCGGGTTCCGCCTGATCGGCACGCTCGAAGCGGTCGGCTTCAAGCACGGCCGCTGGCTCGACACCGTGCTGATGCAGCGGCCGCTCGGGCCGGGCGCAACGGCCGACCCGGCGTAGCGGGCGGGCAAATCGATCAGCCGGCTACCAGGCGAAGCAAGGGATCGAGCACCCGCAATACCCGCTCGAGCTCGTGCCCGCGCTTGAGGATCAGGCCGGTCGCCGAGATCACGCTATAGACCCCTTGGCGGCGCGAGAGCCGCGGGTTCTTCTCGATGCGGTAAATCGGAATCTCGGACGCGCGGCGGAATACCGAGAACACGGCGCGGTCCTTGAGGAAATCGATGGCGTAATCCCGCCATTCGCCTTGGGCAACCTTGCGCCCATAGAGCCCAAGGATGTGGTCGAGCTCGCCGCGTTCGAAGATCACGTGCGGGACGAGGTGCGGCGGTCCGCTCAAAGCCTCGCCCCGGCGGGGCTCGCTCGGTTCAATATCGCCGAAGCTCATGGCGCCTCCTGGAGACAAGAGGGTCGATACCGGATGATCGCGCCGCTTTCCGCCTATCGCAAGGGGTTGCTCGCTCGACGCCGAGGCGTCGAGCCAGGCCGCCGAAATCGTGCCGTTTCCGGACGCTTCTCGCTGAAACGAGCCTGGGATTCACGAAACCGTTAGGAAAATTCATAATACGGCCCTAATTCGGCCCAGGCCGCGCCGCGGTAGCTTGCGATACCGAAACCTCTCAGGGCCCGGTCGGCGACAGCTCCGGATTTCTCAGCCCCCCAGCCCCCCGGGGTTCGAGCAGACCGGGCCCTTTGTTCTTGATGGTTCAATCCCCCAATGCTCCGGGCCGGCTTGCCGGCCCATTTTTTTGCCGAGCCTCGGTATGTCATCGCCCGGCGTGGCGGGGTTCCCGTTGCGCGATGCGCAACGGGTGCCCGTCCGGGCGACCCAGA
>VAZU01000280.1 GCA_005884745.1 Alphaproteobacteria bacterium | reverse complement strand
GGCGATCGAGATGACGAGCCGCAGATTGGCCTCGACCATCTCCTTCTTGGCCTGGCGCGCCTCGCGCTCGCCCTTCTGCACCATGTGCACGATCTTGCGGAACTCCAGGATCTCGAGCCCGGTCTCGGTCGCGAGCGCGTGGATGTTGCCGCGGATCTCCTTGATGCGGTCCTTGTCGCGGGCGACGAGGTTCTTCCAGCCTTTCGCCGAGAGCTTGGACACGCGATTGAGCCAGCGCGGGTCGAGCTCGGAGTTCAGATAGTTCTTGAGGAAATCCTCGCGCACGACGCCATAACTCTCCTAGAGCCGCATCAGCCGGCCCTCGTAGCTCACCAGGCGCTTGTTGATGTCGTAGAGCTGCTCGACCAGCGCGTCGATGCGCGCCTGGTTGAGCCGGAGCGACTTCACCTCGGTGATCAGCTCCTCCTTGAGCTTCTTGTACCTGCGCTCCTGCGTGGGCGAGAGCTTATCGTTGCGCAGCCGGTTCTCGATGTCCTGGTCCTGCAGGCGGCGGAGCCGCTTGTAGGTGTCGGCGATCTTGTCGAAGCTCTCCAGCACCTTGGGCTTGAGCTCGGCCTCGATCGCGGCAAGCGACAGCGAGTTCTCGAGATCGTCGTCGTCGAGCTCGGCCTCGCTCAACGGGGCTTCCTCGCCCGCGGCGCCGTTGCCGGATTCGGCTCCCTGGAACGGGGTCGGGCCGGCGGGAGCGGCCGGCGGCGCCGTCATCGCCGGCGGCACGGCGACCGGCGGCGGATTGGCCGCGGGCGCTGCGGCCACGATGGGAGCGCCCTCCGCACCGGCAGGCGCGGCTGTGCCGGCTGCGGCGGCTCCGGTCATCCCGGCGGCCGCTGCGGCCGGATCGCCCGGCGCGGGCACCTCGGTTCCCGGCGCACCCGGCGCACCGGGCGCGGCCACGCCCGGCACCGCCTTGGCGTCGGGCCCCGCATAGGTCGCCTCGAGATCGATGATGTCGCGCAGGAACACCTTTCCTTCGTTGAGCTCGTCGCGCCAGATGATGATCGCCTGGAACGTCAGCGGGCTCTCGCACAGGCCGGCGATCATCGCCTCGCGGCCGGCCTCGATGCGCTTGGCGATGGCGATCTCGCCCTCGCGGGACAAGAGCTCGACCGAGCCCATCTCGCGCAGATACATGCGCACCGGGTCATCGGTGCGCTCGGTCGGCTCGGCCTTCTCGGGCTTGGCCGGGGTGGTGCGGACGACTTCCACGAGCTCGCCGTCGGGCTCGTCTTCCTCGGGCTCCTCGGGGCGCGGCTCCTCGGTCTCCTCCGGGTCGGTCTCCTCGGATTCGACGACGTTGATGCCCATCTCGTTGAGCATCGCCAACGTGTCCTCGATCTGCTCGGAGGTGACCTCCTCGGACGGCATCACCGCGTTGAGCTGCTCGTAGGTGACGTAGCCGCGCTTTTTCGCGCTCTTGATCATCTTGCGGACGGCGGCGTCGGAAAGGTCGAGCAGCGGGCTGTCCGGGGTCTCGGGAGTCTCCTTCTCCGGCGCCTCGTCCTTGGCCTGCTGCGGCTTCGCCTTGGCGGCGGCGCGCTTGTCGGGGGCGGAGCGCTTGGTCTTCGCTGCCATGGTTCGATCCTTCGTCGCCGTCGTGCCAGCCATCACCGAATCCTAAATATTCGAGCCGTCTTTGTTGCAGGCCCATTGGCGGGCCCGCTGCCATTGCTTCCCTGACCCGTCGGAGGCCCGTCCCGGTGTCGTCCGAAAACCCCAGCTCAGGTTTTTGGCCCCGACCCGAAACTTTTTTGGTCCCCTACCCTATGGGAGTTCCGCACCTGCCCCGGCTGTGCCTGCCGGCCGCTTCCGGACCCGCATTCGCCGGCACCCAATCAACACCAAAAAGGGCAGCGCCGTGGCCAGCGCCAGCCCCGGGTCCCGAATCAGGTGCCAAATCGGGTCCAAATCCGGTCCAAGTCTCGTCCGGACCCCGTAAAGCCCCGATCAACCCTGCCCGATACGCCGGCAGGGCCCCGTTTATTCCCGTGCCCGGCCGCCGGACGGGCCCGGTTACAAGCTGCGCGCCGGGCGGCCCGAATAGGCGCCGAACCCCTCGATCAGGGCCTCGGTGCCCTCGATCGTCGCGAGCCGCTCTTGCACGTCCTGCAGCCGGAGGAAATTCTCCTCGTTGGGCTCGCTCCCCAGGGCCTGCTCTGCCGATTTGAGCTCCTTATGTAACGTGCGGGTCCTTCGATGCAAGGTGAGAACGTGGGTCCAGAAGGATGCGACGTCCTCGGGGGCCGCCCCGCTTCGCGCCGGCCAGTCCGACCCGTGGGTGATCGCCTTCTCGACCCGCGCCAGCACGCCGCCGAGATCGAGCGCGGCCAGCGCCGCGCGCATCGTGTCGGTGTCGTGCACGGCGGCCCCGATGATGTCGAGCATCGCGCGGCGCAGCCGGTCGGCGTCGGGATGGCGCAGCTCGAGCTCGGCGAGCTCCTCGGCATGGGCTTCGAGCAGCCAGGGATGGTTGATGACCGCCAGCAGGATCAGGGCCTCGCGCGGCGGCAACCCGGTGCGGAAACCGCGCACGATCGGGCTCGTGGCGAGGCGCGGGCTGCGCGGACCCGAGATTTCGCGAAAGCCCGACTGCCACGGGCGCGATCCCGATCGCCGGTTTGTGCCGCGCCGTGAGAAATCGCGGTCAAAACCGCGGCCCCGGTCCGGCGCCGGTGGCGGCGCCAGCAGGCGCTGCAGGCGGGCCTCGAGATCCTGGCGATAATACCTGCGCACCGCTTCATCGCCGATCGTGGCGGTCACCTCGGCGATCCGCCGCTCCAGCGCCGCGCGCCGCTCCGGCGTGTCGAA
>VAZU01000279.1 GCA_005884745.1 Alphaproteobacteria bacterium | reverse complement strand
GCGAGTTCCTGCCGTATTTGCGCGAGCAGGCGATGGACGTGGCCATCATCGACACGGTGTGGAACGGGGTGTGGCAATCGATGAAGATCGCCGCCGCGGCCGAGGCGCACGAGGTGAACGTCGCGCCGCATAATTTCTATGGCCACCTGTGCACGATGATGAACGCGCATTTCGCCGCGGCCGTGCCGAACTTGCGCATCATGGAGATCGATGTCGACCGACTGCCGTGGGACCACGAATTGTTCACGCAGGTGCCGAGGATCGAGAACGGCCATCTGCTCGTCCCGGATACTCCCGGCTGGGGCACCGAGCCGAACGAGGAAGGCTTGCGCGCCCATCCCCCGACCGACCAGGGCGGCCTGCTCGGGCGAGTGACGCCTTGAGGGCCGGACACCCCCCGTCTTGTGGAGACCGAATTTTTCAGCGAACCCAAAACTCCCACTGCCAAACCGGGCGATTTTGACCTAAGCTTGGGCCAAGCGACCCTGCCCGGACCGGCCTCGGGACGATTCACGGCCGGACAATAAGAGCTGCGTTCGCCATTCGCCCTGGGAGGAATTCACATGCGCGGCAAGCTCACGCGACGGCGTTTTCTCGCGACGACGGCGGCCTCGACGGCGCTGATTGCAATGCCTTACGTCCGGGGCTCGCATGCGGCCGGCAGGCTCTCGATCGGCTTTTGGGACCATTGGGTGCCGAGCGCCAACAACACGTCGAAGGCGCTGGTCGAGGAGTGGGCGGCCAAGGAAAAGGTCGAGGTTCTGGTCGACTACATTCCTACCCAGGGACAGAAGCTTTTGCTGACGATCGCCGCCGAAGCCCAGGCCAAGTCCGGCCACGACATCCTCGCCCTTTCCACTTGGCTGCCGTCGGACCATGCCAACCAGCTCGAACCGGTCGACGACATCGTGGAGCCGCTGATCAAGCAGAATGGCGCCGTGAATGCCACGGTCGAATATCTCGGCAAGTCCCAAGGCCGTTGGATCGCGGTGCCGGCCACGATCGGCAGCCAGATCAAGGGGCCGTGCTCGCGCATCGACCTGATGAAACAGCATGCCGGCATCGATGTGCAGGCCATGTATCCGGCCGGCGCGCCGCCGAAGGCCGAGAACTGGACGCTCGAGGCGTTTCTCAAGGCGGCCGAGGCGTGCCAAAAGGCCGGCTTCCCGTTCGGCATCGGGCTCGGCACAACGCCGGATTCGGTGGATACTGCGGGCGCGATCTTCCACTCGTTCGGGGCGCAAGCCTTCCTCGTTCGGCTCGGTGCCCCAGCCGGGAGTATCCGGGACGAGCAGATGGCCGTTCTCGATCCTCGGCACCTGCGTGAACAATTCGTGGTCCCACGGCAGTCGGTCGACATCGATCTCCATGATGCGCAAGTTCGGCACGGCCGCGGCGCGCTGATCATGAACCCGCCGAGCGCCTGGGCGGTGGCCAAGCGTGATGCGCCGCAGGTCGCCGAACAGTGCTGGACCCACGGCATGGCCGCGGGCCCGAAGGGCCGGTTTGCACCCTGCGTCCCCTATTTCTGGGGAATCTGGTCGTTCGGCAAGAACAAGGAGGCGGCAAAGAGCTTGCTGGTGCATCTCTCGCAGCCGGCGGCAATCGAAAAGCTGGTGGCTGCGAGCGGCGGCTACGACCTGCCGCCGTTCGCCAATCTCACCACCCTTAAAACCTGGGCGGAGGAAGAGCCGCCGAAGGGAACGCTGTATCATTATCCCAACCCATACAATCACCAGGTCCTGTCGATCGCCGGGGCCCCGGCGCCGCCGAAGATCGCGGTGCAGATCTACATCCAAGGCGTCATGACCAAGATGACGGTGCGCCACCTCCAGGGCGAGCCGATGGAGAAGACGCTGGCATGGGCCGAGAACGAGGTCGAGGGCTTCCTGCGCACGTGAGGTTGGGTCGAGACGAAGGCCCGCGACGGCGGTCCGCGGGCCTTCTGCCTCGAGCAGCCACGCAATCGCGAAGAGACGTGCAATGGCCGATGCAGTGATTGGTCAGGTCACGGATAGGGCGACGGCGCGACCGCGCCGCTTCGGCCTGCGCAGCGCGATGCGCCGCAAGTCGATGACGGCGTTCCTGATGACGTCGCCGCTCATCCTGCTGATCGCGCTGCTGGTAGTGTACCCCGCGCTTTACTCCGTCAATCTCGCCACGCTCAATCGCTCGATGGAGCACTTCGTCGGCTTCGGCAATTTCCTGTTCCTGTTCAACCGCGAAACGTTCTGGATGGTAGTGAGGCAGTCCTGCATCTTCGCCCTCACCGCCGTGCTGTTCAAAGCCATCTTCGGGTTCGTCGTCGCGCATTTCGTCCACAACATTCCGGCCAAGGGCCAGCGCAAGTGGCGCGGCATGCTGCTGGTGCCGTGGGTCATTCCCCCGGCGATGAGCTGCCTCGCCTGGCTGTGGCTGTTCGATCCCTCCTACAGCGCCTTCAACTGGGTCTTCGAGAAATTCGGCATCGGCCCGATCCCGTGGACCGGCGACGCCATGTGGGCGCGTTTCTCGGTCATCCTCGTCAACGTCTGGATCGGCGCGCCGTTCTTCATGATCATGTATCTGGCTGCGCTGAAATCGGTTCCCGAGCAGCTCTATGAAGCGGCGGCGGTGGACGGCGCCAACTTCTTGCAGCGCACCTGGTACGTGACCTTGCCGATGATGCGCAACATCATCGCCATCACCGCGCTGTTCTCGTTGATCGTGACGTTCGCCAATTTCGACATCGTGCGCATCCTGACCGCGGGCGGGCCGATCGACCTCACCCACGTATTCGCCACCTGGGCGTTCCGGGTCGGCATCGAAGTCGGGGACATTCCGCTCGGCGCCAGCGTGTCGCTGTTCATGGTGCCGATTCTCACCGTCGCGGCTATCTTCATCCTGCGCGACATCAACCGCCGGGGAAACGAGGCATGACGGCGATCGCCACCGCCGCAACCGCCGGCGCCTCGGCCCGCAGGTCGAAACGCCGCAGCATGAGCCGGGAACGCCGCTGGGCGCTGCGCTGGTCCTATTTCTTCCTCACGCTGTTCGCGATGTTTTTTCTGCTGCCGCCGGTCTACATGCTGATCACCTCGCTGAAAACCAGCGCGGAGATTTCCGCCGCCACCAATCCATGGTGGGTCTACAACCCCACGCTCGCCAACTACGCCGAGCTGCTGTCCTCCTCGCAGTTCCTGACCTATTTCCGCAACTCGGCGGTCGTCTCCACCGTCGTCGTTGCGGTCACGATGCTCATCAGCGTTCCGGCCGCCTTTGCGCTGTCCCGGATGCGATTCTGGGGTTCTGCGACGCTCGCGACCGGCGTGTTCCTCACCTACCTCATTCCGGAGACGCTGCTGTTCATCCCGCTGTTCAAGATGTTCGCGGTGTTCGGCGACGCGACCGGGATCCAGCTGATCAATCGCTGGTGGGTGCTGCTGCTGGTCTATCCGACGCTGACGGTGCCGTTCTGCACCTGGGTCATGATCGGATATTTCGCCTCGATTCCACGGGAGCTCGACGAGGCGGCGCTGATCGATGGCGCCAATTACCGCCAGGTGCTCACCCGGGTGTTCATTCCGGTGGCGCTGCCGGGGCTCATCGCCGCGACGATCTTCGCGTTCACGGTGAGCTGGGCGCAGTTCCTCTACCCGCTGGCGTTCACCACCTCGACCGACCAGCTGGTGCTGCCGGTCGGCATCATCACTTCGCTGATCAAGGGCGACGTCTTCAACTGGGGCCAGATCATGACCGGCGCGCTGCTGGGCGCGGCGCCGCCGCTGCTCATTTACGCTTTCCTGATGGACTATTATATCGCCGGGCTGACCGCCGGCGCGACCAAGGGCTGACCCGGCGCGATCGCGCGCAGCTTACTGGTACGGCCGTTCCTGCCACCACGGGAAGAACGCCGGCATGTCGTTGGAGACCCGGTCGGTGAAGCGGGGCTTGCGCTTCTCCAGGAATGAGGTCACGCCTTCCTTGACGTCGGCGCTGCGCCCGCGCGTGAAGATCGCCCGGCTGTCGATCTTGTGGGCCTCCATCGGGTGATCGGCGCCGAGCATGCGCCAAAACATCTGGCGGGCGAGCGCGATCGAGACGCCGGCGTTCTCCGCGATTTCCCGGGCCAGCGTACGGGCGGCGGGCAACAGCTCGCCCGGCGGATGGACCGCGCTCACCAGGCGTGCCGCCAAGGCTTCGCGGGCCGGGAAAACCCGCCCGGTAAACGTCCATTCGAGCGCCTGCGCGATCCCGACGACGCGCGGCAAGAACCAGCTCGAGCAGGCCTCCGGCGTGATGCCGCGGCGCACGAACACGAAGCCGAACCGTGCCTCCTCGGAGGCGAGCCTGATGTCCATCGGCAGCAGCATGGTCGCACCGATGCCGACCGCCGGCCCATTGACGGCGGCGATCACCGGCTTGAGGCAGGAAAAGATGCGCAGCGTCACCCGTCCCCCGCCGTCGCGCGCGGCGTCACTCGCCAGGTCCGGCTGACCATCGGCGCCCGGCGGAACTTGCGGCCGGTCGGGGCGAGCCGCGCGATCGAAGGTCGCGCCACCGGCGGAGAGGTCCGCCCCGGCACAGAACGCCCTTCCCGCTCCGGTGACAATTACCGCCTTGACGGCATCGTCCTGGTCCGCCCGGT
>VAZU01000046.1 GCA_005884745.1 Alphaproteobacteria bacterium | reverse complement strand
GCGTAGCGAGTGAAGATCCGGGACCCGGAATCATCATTGGTGGCGAAGCCTATACGCAACGCTGTCGTCCCGGCCAAGCGAGCGAAGAGAGCGCGAGCCGGGACCCATGAACACGCGTCTACCCATTGAATCGAAGAGGTCGCGGGAGTCTGGATTTTGTCCCTCGATCAATGCGGAATATTAGAATTGCTCTCGGGCGCTCACGCTAGAGCGGTGTTCATGGGTTCCGGCTCTCGCGCTTCGCGCTCGGCCGGAATGACGGGCTCGGTGTGCTGGACCCCGGATCACGCGACGGCGCTCCGCGCCGCGCGGTCCGGGGGAACGCAGAAGCCGGATCCGCTCACACCTTGATCAGGGGCACCTTGGGAACCGAGCCGCGGCGCGGGCCGTCGCCTTTCGGCCCCTCCGGCTTGGCGCGGCGCGGTTCGGGCAGCCGCTCCGGTTTGGGCGTCACCCGTCCGTCGAGATATTCGAACCGGAGCTTCTCCGCGCCGTCCTCGTCTTTCACGACGATCACGCGCACGTGGCCGCCGGTCTTGAGCTTGCCGAACAGCACCTCGTCCGCGAGCGGCTTCTTGATGTGCTCCTGGATGGTGCGGGCCATCGGCCGGGCGCCCATCTGCTCGTCGAACCCGTGCGCGATCAGCCATTGGCTGGCTTCCTCGGAGAGCTCGATGCTCACCGCCCGATCGGCGAGCTGGGCTTCCAGCTGCATCACGAATTTCTCGACCACGCGCGCGATCACCGCCGGGGTGAGATGCGCGAAGGTGATGATCGCGTCGAGCCGGTTGCGGAATTCCGGCATGAACATCCGGTTGATCGCCTCGATGTCGTCGCCCTCGCGCTTGGAGCGGGTGAACCCGTAAGCCTGCTTGGCCAGCTCGGAGGCTCCGGCGTTGGTGGTCATGATCAGCACCACGTTGCGGAAATCCACCTGCTTGCCGTTGTGATCGGTGAGCTTGCCGTGATCCATGATCTGCAGCAGCACGTTGAACAGGTCCGGATGCGCCTTCTCGATTTCGTCGAGCAGCAGCACGCAATGCGGGTGCTGATCGACGCCGTCGGTGAGCAAGCCGCCCTGGTCGAACCCGACGTATCCGGGCGGCGCGCCGATCAGGCGGGACACCGTATGGCGCTCCATGTATTCCGACATGTCGAAGCGCAAGAGCTCGACGCCGAGCAGCGAGGCGAGCTGCTTTGCCACCTCGGTCTTGCCGACTCCAGTCGGCCCCGAGAACAGGTAGCAGCCGATCGGCTTCTCCGGCTCGCGCAGTCCCGCCCGCGCCAGCTTGATCGAGGCCGAAAGCGCATCGATCGCCTTGTCCTGGCCGTACACGACGCGCTTGAGCGTCCCCTCGAGATGCTGCAGCACCTCGGCGTCGTCCTTGGACACGGTCTTGGGCGGGATTCTCGCCATCGTCGCGATGGTGGTCTCGATCTCCTTGATGCCGATCGTCTTCTTGCGCCGGCTCTCCGGCAACAGCATCTGCGCGGCGCCGGATTCGTCGATCACGTCGATGGCCTTGTCCGGCAGCTTGCGATCGTGGATGTAGCGGGCGCTGAGCTCGACCGCGGCCTTGATCGCCTCGCCGGTGTAGCGCAGCTTGTGATAATCCTCGAAATAGGGTTTCAGCCCCTTGAGGATCTCGATCGCGTCCGGGACCGTCGGCTCGTTGATGTCGATCTTCTGGAACCTGCGCACCAGCGCGCGGTCCTTTTCGAAATACTGCCGATATTCCTTGTAGGTCGTCGACCCGATGCAGCGCACGGTTCCGGCCGCGAGCGCCGGCTTCAACAGGTTGGAGGCGTCCATCGCCCCGCCCGAGGTCGCTCCCGCGCCGATCACGGTATGGATCTCGTCGATGAACATGATGGCGTCGGGATAGGCCTCGAGTTCCTTGATGACTTGCTTGAGGCGTTCCTCGAAATCGCCGCGGTAGCGCGTGCCGGCGAGCAGCGTCCCCATGTCCAGCGCGAACACGGTGGCATTCTTGAGCACGTCGGGAACTTCGCCGTTGACGATGCGGCGGGCGAGGCCTTCGGCAATGGCGGTCTTGCCCACGCCCGCCTCGCCGACGAACAGCGGGTTGTTCTTCTGGCGCCGGCACAGGACCTGGATGGTGCGGCTGATCTCGGCCTCGCGCCCGATCAGCGGATCGATGCGGCCGTCGCGCGCCTTCTTGTTGAGGTTGACGCAGTACGCCTCCAGGGCATCGCCTTTCTTCTTGTTGTCCTCGCCCGGCTTGGTGTCGGTGTCCTCCTCGACCCCGCGAACCGGTCGGGATTCGGAAAGGCCGGCACGCTTGGCGATGCCGTGGCTGATGTAGTTCACGGCGTCGTAGCGGGTCATGTCCTGCTCTTGCAGGAAATACGCCGCGTGGCTTTCGCGCTCGGCGAAGATGGCGACGAGCACGTTGGCGCCGGTGACCTCCTCGCGGCCGGACGACTGCACGTGGATCACCGCGCGCTGGATGACGCGCTGGAACCCGGCGGTCGGCTTGGAATCGTCGGCACCGTCCGTCACCAGGCTTTCCAGCTCTGATTCGATGTACGCCACGAGATTGCGGCGAAGCTTGTCGAGGTCGACGTTGCAGGCCCGCATGACCGCGGCGGCGTCCTGATCGTCGATCAACGCCAGCAGCAGGTGCTCGAGCGTCGCGTATTCATGGTGCCTCTCATTGGCAAGCGCCAGCGCCCGGTGGAGCGATTGCTCGAGGCTGCGGGAAAAAGTGGGCATTATGGCCTCTTCATCTCTGCGACCGTCATTTCTTCTCCATCACGCATTGCAGCGGATGCTGGTGCTTGCGGGCGAAGTCCATGACCTGCGTCACCTTGGTCTCGGCGACCTCGTAAGTATACACGCCGCATTCGCCGATTCCGTGGTGGTGAACGTGAAGCATGATTCGTGTGGCCGAATCGCGGTCCTTGTTGAAGAAGCGTTGCAGCACGTCCACTACGAACTCCATCGGCGTGTAGTCGTCATTGAGCAAGAGCACTCGATACATGTTGGGCCGCTTGACCTGCGGCCTGGTCTTGGTGATGACCGCGCTTCCCGGCACGCCGGGCAAGCCCGTGTCGCCGCCGCGGCGTTTGCGATCATCGTCTCCCATCCGGGGCTGCAAGCGTGTCGCCCCAATTTCGTCTTGGTCCATGGCCGGGTCGGTCGACCGAGTCATCGTCGCGTGAGTTATCGACACCGAAGCGGAATGTCGACGGCCCAGGGAATCATGCCCCCGGGCGGCACGAAGCGAAATGCCGAAAGGAATAATAAGCATGGGCGGGGCACAGTTCCAGACTGGGCGGAACTCGATGTCGCCGATGTCCGCATTCGGCCGCAATTTCATCGTGGCTCGAAGCCTCCCAAGAAGGCGGCCGCGGTTTGCGCGGGCACCTTGCCAAGCATTTTACACTGAGATTTGGCGAATGCTGGACGCTGCGACCGAATCCCGCAAGATGCTTCGGCGGCTCACCTCGAGGCTTCACCTCGATCTCGAAGCCGGAAGCGGTAAACACGTCCGCCGCCGCGGCGGCGCGCAATCGTGCCGCCCACCGCCACGCAGCCGACACAGCGCGCTTCCCGTCGACGCGGCTTATCGATGCGGGTGCCTCCGGGCGGCGATCCCGATTCTGCGATCCGCCGCTGCGATCCCCGGCTGCGCGGCCAGGGCCGCTCGGCTGACAGGACCAAGGCAGACCGGTCGGGTCCCCGATCCGCGTGTGCGAGCACGGGCAGGCCGGGGTCGGACGGCCCCGCGTGCCTCTTACCGCAGCGCAGAATAGCGGATGTCTTGTTTGCGCCGCAATGGTTCGGTCCTGTCCGGCCCGAAATCCTTAACGCTTTGGCAACCGGGCCGTCCTAGCGTCATCGATTGTCGCCTTCGGACCGGTCGCCGGGTCCCCAGGGCGGGAGGGGAGCGTCCGGCTTTCCGTTACGCCTGGACCAAGACGAACAGGGAACGTCGGGTGCGAGACGCCGAGCGCGCACCCCGCGTATCGAGGGACGGGGAAAGTTGATGCGCCGCCATCGTTCTCGAATTTTGCCCGCAATCCACCGCGCCCTTGTCGGCCTTGCCGCGGTCGCGATCCTGGCAGGCGGCGCAGGCGATCCCGCACAAGCGCGCTCCCGCCGCCATCATCACGCCGACCATGGTGGCAATGGCGGATACCAGCCGCCTTATGCAGCCATCGTGGTGGATGCCAATTCCGGCCGTGTCCTCCACGCCAGCAACCCCGACAGCCTGCGCCATCCGGCGTCGATCACCAAGATCATGACGCTCTATGTGCTGTTCGAACAGCTCGAGGCCGGCAAGCTCAAGCTCGATTCTCGATTGCCGGTGTCCGCTCACGCGGCGGCCCAGGAGCCCTCGAAGCTGGGATTGGAGCCGGGACAGGCCATCGCGACGGAAGATGCCATCAAGGCGGTGGTGACGAAGTCCGCGAACGACATTGCCGTAGTGATCGCGGAAGCGGTTGCCGGCAGTGAGGAGGATTTCGCCAGACTGATGACCCGCAAGGCGCATGCGCTCGGCATGACCCGGACGGTCTACACCAATGCCTCCGGCCTGCCGGACGACGAGCAAGTCTCGACCGCACGCGACCAGGCGCTGCTCGGGCGCGCCGTTCAGGATCGGTTTCCCCGCTATTATCGCTATTTCGCCACGTCGAGCTTCCATTTTCACGGAATGGACATTCGCAACCACAACCATTTGCTCGGCCGCATCCAGGGCGTCGACGGCATCAAGACCGGATACACGAGAGCGTCCGGTTTCAATCTGGTCTCCTCGGTGCGCCGCGGCGGCCGTCACGTCGTCGCCGTCGTGTTCGGGGGCTCCTCCAGCGGCGCGCGCGACGCGCGCATGCGCGACTTGATCGAGCAGCATATCGCCGAGGCCTCGATCCAGCGCACCGTCCCGATGATCGCGGAGGCGATCGAGTCCGAGCCCGCCCGTGCGAACACGCGAGTTGCCGCCGCCGATCCCGCCGCCCGGATTACCGCCGGCGAGCCGGCGCCGAAAACGCGGGCCGACGCCGCCTCGACCACGCCGACCGCGCCGACCGCCCCGCGGTCCGGATCGGTGGAGCCGATCCAGCCGATTCCGGTAAAGACCATCACGGTGCGGCCGCGCGTGATCCAGAGTTCCGCCCTCGGTTCGCTGGTCACGCCGGCGCCGCAGGCAAACATCGCGCCACCGCAATGGGCCGTAGCTCCTCCGGGCCCCGCGGCCGCTGCGGCACAACCTCCCGTACCCGCCGCAGCGGTGAGCACCGCGCCCGCGGCCATCGCGCGAGCCCCGGCCATGCCGGCGAGCGAGCCGGCGCCGCTGCCTCCGCCGCCCGGCGCGCGTCCCGGCATTCTCGGCACGCTACCGGTCCAGAGGGTTTCGGCAGAAAGCGAACCGGCTCCCGCAAGTGCGCCGGCGGCCCTCCCGGCGCCGGCCATCCAGCGAGCCGCAATGTCGCGCAGCGGGTGGATAATCCAACTCGGCGCCTTTGCCGACGAGGCGGAAGCCAAGCAGCGGCTGCGTTCCGCGCAGAGCATGGCGCATAGTCTGCTGGCGAGTGCGGACGGGTTCACCGAGCGGGTCGTGAAGGGCTCCAAGGAGCTGTATCGGGCCCGATTCGCCGGATTCGACAAAGAGAAGGCCGAAGCCGCCTGCCATTATTTCAAACGTAACGATATTGCATGTATGACACTGAGAAACTGAGCGCAGAAGAACCAAGGGAATGGCGTCCGGACGGGAACCGCTGAGTATTGTTGCGTCAGGAGTCCTCAGCGATGACGGCGAAGAAGAGTGTCTTTGGCCTCGTTGATACGGGCCGCGAGATACGTCGACCCCCCCTGGTCGGGATGCAATTTCTTCATCAGAGTTCGGTGCGCGCGCCCGATTTCCTCGGCGCCGGCACCCGGCTCAAGGCCAAGGATCTGATAGGCCTCCTCCTGCGTCATTGGCCCGGTCCGCGGCGCCCCGCCGGTCCCCGTTGCCGCATCAGCCTTCGCGTGCTCACGCCAGCCGGGATTCCTGCGGTCAAGATACGCTGCAAGTAGCGCGCGGCTCTCCTCGTCGATTTCGGCGAGCAGCCCCAACAGCGTGGCAAGGTCGAGCGCGTCGAGACCGACGCCTTCGTGGCGGCCCGCGAGGATGCGCCCGCGCATCGCGCCGGTGTCGTGATCGAGTTCCATTTCCAGGAAAGCCGAGCGCACGCGGGAAACCTGTCCCGGGCTCTTGCGCGCGCGGCGGCCGAAGCCCATGCGGCCCGGCCACAGTCCCAGCAAAAAAAGTCCGGCAATCCCCAGCGGCAAAGCGATGCCGACGCGCCCCAGCGCCACGAAGATGACGGCGCCGGCAAGCGCGGCGGTGCCTGCCGAGGTTTTCAGCACGCGGGCTGCGACCTTGGGATCGGTTTTCGTGAAAGCGTTGAGCGCCCACAGCAACAAGACGAGAGCGGCAATGCCCAGAAGAACACTGGCCATGATTACTTGAGCTGCCCGAGAAGCTTGAGCGCCGCCGTTCCACGCCGCGTCGAGAGATCCGTCAGCGCCTTGATCCCGCCGGCCGCGTAGGCGGCGACGGCGCGCAGCAGTTCGGCAAGCTGGTGAGCGGCTCCGGCGTCGAACCGGCAATAGGCCCCGCGGGTAAGCCGTGCGATTTCCCGAAAGGCCTGCTCGGCGACGGGGTCGCCGCCCTCCTGGAACAGGAATACCGGAACGCCGCGAAGCCCGAGCTCGCCCGCGGCGGCGGCGAGCGTATCGAGCGCCTCCTCCATGGCATCCCCGATGAACACCAGCGCCTGCACCCTGGCTCTCTCGGTCTCGCGCCGCGCGTGCGCCAAGATCTTGCCGATCTGGGTGTGGCCCCCCCGGCAGTCGATCCGGCTCATCAGCTGAGCCAGGCGCTCGCCGTTCGAAACCCAGCCCGACGCCCGGCACTCGCCGAATCCCCGGTAATAGACCAGCTGGACGTCAAGTCCTCCGACTGCCGCCGCCTCCCGGAACATCTCGGCTTGCAGCCGGCACGCGGTGTCCCACGTCGGCTGCCGGCTCATCGTGGCGTCCAAAGCGAAGATGAGACGCCCGCGGCGGCCGGCCTCCTTGGTCGGCCCCAGCGTGCGAGCGCGCTGCACGAAGGCCTCGATCTCGGCGCGGGATGCGCCTTGGACCGGATCGGTCCCGCCCTTTGCCGGTGCAGGAGGATCGCCGGATCGGTCTTTGGCCATCGATCGAAGCCCTATGTGTCGGGGCGGCAAAAGATTGTAACCGCAATTTAGGTGGCGTGCCCCCCGGCCCGGCACAATGGCCACGGATCGGACACGGGGCTCGGCGGATCATGGCGGCGCCGCGCCAGGCAATGTCCGGCCCGCAGATCCGGCGGCGCAGCCTCAATCGGCCATGATGTCGTGGGTTTCGAGCGGCTTGTCGAGGGAGGCAAACCATTCCGCGCGTGCCGCGGCGCGCCGCCGCCCGCGCTCATCGAGAGGCAATTTGAGCGACTCGATCAAGGTTCTGACCTCCTGCCGGGCCGTCACATGCGACAAATTGGGGCGCACGCCCAGCGTTGCCTCGTCGAGGTTGTCGAGCGCAGTCAATCCGCGGGGGAAGAATTCCCGATAGACGACGCGTTCGCCAAAGCCTTCGGCAAGGCGGAAGCCGAGCCGCAGCCCCAGCTCGTTGAGGCTCTCCCCCACCAGCCGTTTGTTGCGCGACCCCAGGGTGGAAAGCCGGTTGCGGATGACCACCCAATCGGTCAGGCCGCCATCGACCAGTCGGCGTTGCCGGCGCGCCTCGCGCGCCATTTCCGCGTAATGGCCGATGCCCGTGATCGCGAAGGTGGCGGGATCGACAGAGCCCAGCACGTCGAAATCCAGAAAACTGTCGTTGAGCGGCGTCACCAGCGTGTCGGCCATCGAATGGGCGAGCCGCATCAGGTAGCTGTCGCTGGCCGGGGTGTCGATGACCACGAAATCGTGGCAATGCTCGACGGCGGTAATCGCTTCCGCAAAGCAGGCGAATTCCGCTGCCTCGTTTTGATCGACATTGGCGCCGGACGCCCGCACGATGTGGTGATGCGTCGGCAGCTCCAGCTCGATGCCGGCACGTTGCGCCCACGCGCGCCGGTTCTCGATGTAGTGCGTGAGGCTTTTTTGACGGCTGTCGAGGTCGATGCTGGCGACGCGCTGGCCGGCCTTCATCAGGGCGACCGTGACATGCATCGAGGTGGTCGATTTCCCCGAGCCTCCCTTCTCGTTCCCCAGCACGATCACGTGCCCGGAACGCGGCAATCCCACCGGCGCCTGCAGCAACATAACGCCACCCCTTACCCGGAATCATTTTCCGAATCGAACCGTGTCGGCGTCAAGCGAATGTACACGTTGCTCGATCTTTTCCGGTTAATTCCTGGGCCGGCCCCCGGCGCATCCTACGACGAGAACCGGACGGGCGTGCAGGAATCGCAACGCCGCGGTGCCGCGCCGAGCGTCGGGGCCTCACCGGAATGCCCCGATCGGGTATTCTTCGACCTGTCGGCCGGCTGCCGGCGAGAGTTTCGAACGCAGCCGCGCTACAGCAGGCCGAGGTCCCGGAGCTCGCGCCGCAAGCTCTCCGGCATCGCGGCGGCGCCGGGGGCCGCCCGGTCGAGGTCCTTGGGAGCGCTCCTGGGCTCCAGATAGCGCCAACCTTGAAACGCCCGGAACGGGCGCGGCTCGGTGAGCACCAGCTTCGGCTCGAGCACCAGCCGGCATCGGCCGATGCCGTCCCCGTCCCGGAACGGCCGCACGTCGCGGAGCCGCTGACGGCACAATATCTCGCCTCGGATCACCCAGTAGAGCGAGCCGCCGTCGATGAGTTCGTCAGCCCGCTTCGGCACCATGCGGGTGACATGCCAATGCTCGAGGGGCAGCCTGCGCCGCTTCTTCTCCTGCAACTTTTCGCGAATCCAGTCGCGGAGATCCCTGACGCTGTCGCAGCCGACGCAGAGCTTGATCAGATGCAAGGCCATGATCGTCGGGCGAGATCAAACCGGCTCGGGCTTCTTTGCCTCGATTGTCATCACTTTGGCGCCTTCGGCAACCTGGCCGCCTGGCGTTGCCGAGATCTCGCCGACGGTACCGTCGAACGGCGCAATCAACGCATGCTCCATCTTCATCGCCTCGATCACGGCAAGGCGCTGGCCCTTGCTTACCGATGCACCGGGTCGGACCAGGATGGCAAGCACCTTGCCGTGCATCGGCGCGGCAACGAGGCCGCCGGTATCGAGGTGGTCGACGTCGATCGCCTCGAAATCCTTGATTCGCACCAATGTCTGTCGGCCGTGGCGCAGGACGTAAACGGCATTCTCGGCCTCGAACGCAAGCGCGTCGGGAGCCGCGGCGATGCCATCGATCGAAACGGAAATGCCCTGCGGACCGTAGGACGCGCTGGCGGATGCCGGAGCGCCATTGATCGACACCGGGACCCAAACCGCGCGGGCGCCGCACAGCTGGAAACCGTCGAGCGAATTCCACGGCGAGGCGGCCTCTTCCGAGGCGGATCGAGCGTGTGCCGCGATCCGCTTGGCTTCCCGCGCAAGGAGCTCGGCCACGCCCTTCGCGGCCGCGGCTCGATCAGGCTCCTTCGGGACGGCACCGAGCGCCGCCAGGTTGCGATCGATGAAGCCGGTATCGAATTGCGCCTTGCGGAAATCCTCGGCCCGGCACAGCGCCGCAAGGAAAGCGAGATTGGTGCGGGGTCCGGCAACGAGCGTGCGATCGAGCGCCGAGGCCAGAGCTTCGAGCGCCTCCCGCCGGGTCGCCCCGTGGGCGATCACTTTCGCGATCAGCGGATCGTAAAACGGCGTGACTTGCGTCCCCTGCTCGACCCCGGCGTCGACCCGAATGCCGTCGCGCGCCGGGAACTCCAAGGCAATGATCCTCCCCGTCGACGGCAGAAACCCCCGTTCCGGGTCCTCGGCGTAGACGCGGGCTTCGACGGCGTGGCCCGCCATGGCGACATCGAGCGAGGGTAGCTTCTCGCCCGCGGCGACCCGAAACTGCCATTCGACGAGATCGAGACCGGTGATGGCCTCGGTCACCGGATGCTCGACCTGGAGCCTGGTGTTCATCTCCATGAACCAGAATGCATCGCGCCGGAGGCCTCTCGAGCCGTCGACGATGAACTCGACCGTACCGGCGCCGACATAACCGACGGCCTTGGCGGCTTCGACCGCCGCTTTTCCCATGGCGGCTCGGACCTCGGGGGTCATGCCGGGCGCGGGCGCCTCCTCGATCACCTTTTGATGCCGGCGCTGCAGCGAGCAATCGCGCTCGAACAGGTGCATGGCACTGCCGTGGCGATCGCCGAACACCTGGATCTCGACGTGCCGCGGCGAGGCTATGTACTTCTCGATCAGGACCTGGCCGTTGCCGAACGCCGACTGCGCCTCCCGGATTGCGGACTGCAGCGCGGCTTCGAATTCGGCGGGTTCCTCGACGCGCCGCATGCCCCTGCCGCCGCCGCCCGCCACCGCCTTGATCAGCACCGGATAGCCGACCTCCTCGGCCTTTTGCGCAAGGAATTTCGTCTCCTGGCGCTCGCCGTGATAGCCGGGCACGACCGGCACGCCGGCGTGTTCCATCAGCTTCTTGGCTTGGCCCTTGAGTCCCATGGCGCGGATCGCGCCCGGGGATGGACCGACGAAAACGATTCCGGCGGCAGCGCAGGCTTCGGCGAATTCGGCGTTCTCCGACAAGAAGCCGTACCCGGGATGAATGCATTGGGCGCCTGCGCGCCGGGCCAATTCGACCAGCTTGTCGATGGCTAGATAACTCTCGCGCGCGGGAGCCGGCCCGAGGCGATAGGCTTCATCGCAAAGCCGGGTGTGGAGCGCGCCGGCGTCCGCGTCGGAATAGACCGCGATCGAGCGCAGCCCGAGTTTCCTGGCGGTGCGCGCAATCCGACAAGCGATCTCGCCGCGGTTGGCGATGAGGACGGATGCGAACATTGGGTGTCGACTCACCCGGAAATTCGAGAAATCGCCGCCAAGAACGTCCGGCAGGTCATTGCGGGGGCGGCTCGGTCCCGGCGTTGGCCGCGGGCGGCGGACCGATCTGGATCGGCGGCGCCGCCGGTGCCGTCTGCGCGCGCGCGGCCGGGCGCGCCGGTGCAGGCGGCCGCTTTTGCGGGCCGGCCGCCGGAGCCGGCCCAGAGCCGGTCTGGCTTGGCGGCTGCGAGGGCTCGTCCGTCATGATGCTGACGGGCGGAATGGAGGCCGCCGAAGGAAAGTTGATCCCGTTCCCGACGCTTGGTGCAGGACCGGGCGGGGGCGGGGCCGCCGCGACCGGAGCGGCGGGGGCCGCGGCGGATGCCGGTTGCGGCCATCCGGCGGAATTCCGCGCGACGAGATTCTCGAAGGTCCGCGCCTTGAGATTGGCGCTCACGCGATTCGCATCGGCGAACAGCGCCAATTTCTCGCATTTCGCCGCGCTACAGCCCTCCCCGGCCAGCACCTGGGCAACCAAGCCGAACCGGTCGATCTCGAGCCGGTGGCGCAGCGCGGCGAGTGCAGCGTCGTAGTAGACGTCCCATCCATTCGCCGCGGCGTCCGCCAGCAGCGACAAGCTCCCCGCAACATAGGCGGTTGCCCCGGCAATCGTCTCCGGGTCGGCAAAGACCGCCTTCTCGCAGGCAGCATCGATCGTCTCGCCCAAGTTCGGTTCGAGGCATCCGAGCGCAGAGCCGGGGGCCAATGCGCGCGCGCTCAGTTCCAGGATGCGCTGATCGAGCGCGCGGCGCTCATCGGCGCGATCGCGCTCGGCCAATCGATCGACCACGGTCCAGGCCGCCACAATGCCGAACAAGGCCAGGCTCAGGCGAACGGCCGGTCCGACGACGGTCGGCCATTGGGCGCGATAGATCGCGAGAAAAACCAACAGAAGCAGCAGTCCGGCGAGAATTGCCGATTGCCAAATCGCAAGCGTGACGGTTCCGGCGGCAACATCGATGTCGGGGAAAGGCATGCCAATGATCCACCGCTGCGGCTCCCCGCGCCAGTATGGCGCAGCGCGGTAGGCGTTACCATACCGCGAGCGCGACGGCCATTGTGAAGGCGGCGACCCGGAGTATCCTCGGCGCGGCACGAGGCTAGATCCGCCGAGTGCTGCCGCGCGTTGATCCGCGCTGGGCATCGGCCCATGCGACAAAATGGGAGCTGCCGATGAAGAGCCTGCATGTGCTTCAAGCCCTGATTGCCGGCTGGTTCGCCCTCAGCTGCACCGTCGGCTCGAGCAGCGCGCAGACGGCGGCCGGCAATCCCGCGCCGGCTTCCGGCGGACCGGTCGAACCGGCGCTGCTGGACGACCTCGTGATCGCCAACCACGTGCTTGCGAGTCAGGGCGTGCTCGACGGGTTCGGTCACGTCAGCATTCGCCATCCGACCAATTCCGACCGGTTCCTGATGTCGCGCTCGCTCGCCCCGGCCCTGGTCACGGCGGTCGACGTCCTGGAATAC
>VAZU01000278.1 GCA_005884745.1 Alphaproteobacteria bacterium | reverse complement strand
CACCCGGCCGCGCCAGTCGGCGATGGGAAACATCACGCGGTCGCGGAAGCGGTCGAACGGGACGGCGATATCGTCGCCGGCGATCAGCAGCCCGGCCTCGACCATGTCCGGAACCGGAATGCGGTGCGCGCCGAGATGCTCTTTGAGCGCATAGCGCTCGGCTCCCGCATAGCCGAGCCGGAATTTCAGTTGCGCGGCGGGCTCGATGCCGCGATCGGCGAGATAGCCGCGCGCCTTGGCGCCGGCCCGCGACGCGAGCGTCGACTCGAAGAATTTCGCCGCGAGCTCGAGCACGTCGTGGAGCGTCTTGCGGCGCTCCTCGCGCGCTTCGGCTTCCTTGGAGAGCTTGGGGACCGGGACCCCGGCGAGCGAGGCGAGCCGCTCCACCGCCTCCGGGAACGTCACGCCCTCGCTCTCCATGACGAAATCGAAGATGTTGCCGTGCTTGCCCGAGGAGAAATCGTGAAAGAAGCCCTTTTGGTCGTTGACCGTGAACGACGGGGTTTTTTCCTGGTTGAACGGCGAGAGGCCGACCCATTCGCGGCCGCGCTTCCTCAATTTCACCCGCCGGCCGACGACGTCCGAGACCGGAAGCCGGGCGCGCAATTCGTCGAGGAACTGGACTGGAAAGCGCATGGCGATTCGGGCGACTCAGCAGGACCGCTCTGATTATACGGCGAATGCGGCGGCGGCCCGATGCCGACCGGCTTGTCCCGGCTATCCACAGGCGGAGCCTGCGCTCCCCGGACGCGGCGCGATGCGCCACGGAGAGCCGGGGCCAGGGGGCTTGACTGGTCCGTATATACGAGTGTATACACGTCGCGTACGTAACCCTGGCGCGAAGAGGCAAACAGTCATGGGACGCAACATTTATTTGCGAGAGGACGGCAATGGCCGAACCCGCCCGCCGACGAGCTGTTCGCCCACATTCGCGCATTCGAATGGGACGAAACAAAACGTGAAGCAATCTGCGTAGCCACGACATCGATTTTCAAGACGCACGGCGAGTAATCGATGGCGCGACGTTCATCCGGCAATCGGACCGCAAAGGCGAAATCCGCTACATGGTCTACGGCTTCCTCGACCAAGAGGAAGTCGTCATCATCTGCACCTTCCGTGCCGACAGCTGCCGGATCATCTCGGCGCGTAGAGCGAGGCGCGATGAAAGAAAAAGATATCACCGTCGTCTCCCGCGATGATCCGCGGCGGGGCAAGACCGATTGGGCCAAGGTCGCCAAGCTCACGGATGAGGAGATCGAGGCCGCGATGGCCAAGGATCCGGCCTGGGCCGACTACGACGATGCCCACTGGTCCGAGGCGGTGCTGGTGATCCCGCCGAAGAAGAAGGCGATCTCGATCCGGGTCGACGAGGACGTGCTCGACTTCTTCAGACAGGAGGGTGTCGGTTATCAGCGCCGCATCAATGCGGTGCTGCGCTCGTACATGCAGCAGAGGCGCAAGAAGCGGGCGTGAACGTGCTTATCCCTCCCCGGAACGGGGAGGGTGGCGAGGGCCGCAGGTCCGAGCCGGGTGGGGTGAGGAAGCATCAACGAGCCCCCGGCTCCTGCAGAAGAACCTCTGCTTGGTCATTCCGGGGCGCGCCGAAGGCACGAACCAGGAACCCATGCACACAGGTCGCCGGAATCCGCTCGAATCGTGGTCATAGGTTCCGGCTCTCGCGCGTTCGCGCTCGGCCGGAATGACGAGGCATTGCGTTACCCCGCGAGCCGCGCCTTCACCAGTCCGCTCGCCTTGGCGAAATCCATTTTTCCGGAATGGCGGGCTTTGAGCGCGGCCATCACCTTGCCCATGTCTTTTAAGCCGGCGGCGCCGGTCTCGGCGACCGCGGCTTCGACCCCAGCGCGGATCTCGGCCTCCGACATCTGCTGCGGCAGATAGGAGGCGATGATCTCGATCTCCTCGCGCTCCTGCGCGGCAAGCTCGGCCCGGCCGCCCTTCTCGTAGAGCTCGATCGATTCCTGGCGCTGCTTGATCATCTTCTGCAAGAGGGAGAGCAGCTCCTCGTCCGACAGCGGTCCCTTGCCGTGCCCGCGCGCCTCGATGTCGGCGTTCTTGAGCGCCGAATTGACCAGGCGCAGCGTCGAGACGCGGCGCTTGTCGCCGGCCTTCATGGCCTGCTTCAAGGCATTGTTGATGTCGTCGCGCAGCACGATCGCCCTTCCCAAAAAAACCGCCCGAATCGGGCCCTTGCCTCGCCGGATAGAATACGCAAGTAAGGGCCCATGACCGAAAGGCAAGCGAACTCCGGCTGGGTCGAGGCAATTCCGACCGCCGTGCTGGTGCTGGCCGACGGCACCTTGCTCGAAGGCTTCGGGCTCGGCGCCACGGGACAAGCGGTCGGCGAGGTTTGCTTCAACACCGCCATGACCGGCTACGAGGAGATCCTCACCGATCCCTCCTATGCCGGGCAGATCATCACCTTCACGTTCCCGCACATCGGCAACGTCGGCACCAACGAGCAGGACATCGAGACCGTCAATCTGGCGGCGACGCCGGGCGCGCGCGGCGTGATCCTGCGCACCGCGATCACCGAGCCGTCGAGCTACCGCGCCACCCGGCACCTCGACCAATGGCTGAAAAGCCGCGGCATCATCGGGCTCTGCGGCATCGACACAAGGGCGCTCACCGGCCGGATCCGCGAGAAGGGCATGCCCAATGCGGTGATCGCGCATCAGCCGTCGGGCAAGTTCGATCGCGCCGCGCTCGAGGCGGAGGCCCGCGCCTGGCCGGGGCTGGTCGGCATGGACCTGGTCCCGATGGTGACCAGCGGCCAGCGCTTCACCTGGGACGAGACGCCGTGGCAATGGGACCAGGGCTACGGCCGCCAGGACCATCCGCAATTCCACGTGGTCGCGGTCGATTACGGCATCAAGCGCAACATCCTGCGCCTGCTCGCCGGCACCGGC
>VAZU01000045.1:14183-40469 GCA_005884745.1 Alphaproteobacteria bacterium | reverse complement strand
GAAAGGCATCGTGCCCTCGCTGCACCTGCGGCTGATCGAGCGCCGGCGGGCTGCGAAACCGGATCTTCCGGCGTTGCCGTGATCGGCGGATCGCCGCCTTCGGGATTTTGAGCCATGGCGCTCGTCGAGATCGAAAAGCTGACCAGCCATTACGGCCGCATCCCGGCGCTGCGCGGGGTCGACATGAGGATCGAGGAGCGCCAGCTCTCGGTCCTGGTCGGCGCCAACGGCGCCGGCAAGACCACGCTGATGCGCACCATTTCCGGAGTGCGGCCGGCAAGCGGCGGCGACATCCGCTTCGAGGGCGCGAGCATCCGAAGACTCTCGGCGGCCAAGCGCGTCCGGCTCGGCATCGCCCAGGTCCCGGAGGGCCGCCAGATGTTCCCGGCGCTGACCGTCGAGGACAACCTCGTGATGGGCGGCTACACGCGGACCAGCGCCGAGATCCGCGAGGGCATCGACCGCGCCTTCGCGCTGTTTCCCATCCTTAAGACCAAGCGCCGCGAGCTTGCCGGCACGCTGTCCGGCGGACAGCAGCAGATGCTGGCGATTGCCCGCGCGCTGATGTCGAAGCCGCGGCTCCTGCTGCTCGACGAGCCGAGCATGGGGCTCGCGCCGCTGCTCGTCGCCGAGATCTTCCGGTCCGTGCAGAAACTGCAGGCCGAGGGCGTCACGATCTTCCTGGTCGAGCAGAACGCCCATGCGGCGCTGAAAATCGCCGATCGCGCCTATGTCATGGAGACCGGGCGCACCGTGCTCGAAGGCACCGGGCCGGAATTGCTCGCCAACGACCGCGTGCGGCAAGCGTATCTGGGGATTTGAAACAACATTCGCCTCATCAGTTCGCATGGGTGCGACATGCTCGCTGCAGGTAATCGCATTTGCTTGCCGGCTGGGGGGGGGGGGCCGCGATCCCCACCCCATCCCTCCCCTTTTCAAGGGGAGGGAGGAGATCGCGGCTCGCTCCGAGCCCAATCCGATCACCGTGTGCCGGCGTTGACAGGCGAAAGCGCGGACCCTATCAACCCGCCAAAGCTCTTAAGGAACCCGGCATGAAAGTCCGCAATTCGCTCAAATCGCTGCGCGCGAGGCACCGCAACAACCGGCTGGTGCGGCGCAAGGGCCGCCTCTACGTCATCAACAAGATCCAGCGCAGGTACAAGGCCCGCCAGGGCTGAAGCGGCCGGAACTGCGCTCCGCTCACGAGCGTTTGAGCATTTTGCCGGTTACGAGAGCGGTTCCGTGCCCTACAATCGGCCCATGACGGCAAGATTCGCGGCGCTTTGCTTCGCGGTTCTGCTCGCCGCCCTGCTGGCGGGGCCGGTCGAACGCGCGCAGGCGCAGGCGCCGGCGCCCGGCGCGGCGGAGCCGGACAAGGCGCCGCGCGAAGGAAAGGCCGACCGCGGCCGGAGCATCGATTTCCTGTTCGAGGCGCTGAAAGCCGCGCCCGATGCCGAGACCGCCAAGCTCGTCGAAGACCGCATTTGGGCGCTGTGGTTCGCTTCCGGGAGCGACACCGCCGACCTGTTGATGTCGCGCGTGAAGCAGGCGGCCGAGGAAAAGGACGTCGATCTCGCCGTCCGGCTGCTCGATGCGATCATCGAGCTCAAGCCGGACTACGCCGAGGCCTGGAATCGCCGCGCGACGATGTATTTCACCAAGAAGGACTACGGGCACGCGCTCGCCGACATCGCCCAGGCGCTGGCGCGCGAGCCGCGCCATTTCGGGGCGCTGACCGGGCTCGGCATGATGCTGCAGGAGATGGGCGAGGACAAACGCGCGCTCCAGGCATTCCGCCGCGCGCTCGAGATCGATCCGCATCTGCAGAAGATCCCCGAGTTCGTCAAGGCTTTGACCGACAAGGTCGAGGGCCGGGATATCTGAGCTCGCGCCACCCGTGCATGGCCCGCAAAAAAGCGCACTTGCCTTATCATGGGTTGAATCACGAATCATGTAAATCTAAAGATGCAATTTGACGAATTGAACGGGCTTAAGCGATTGGTTTTCCTCAATAGTTTTCATGAACAGCGTGCAGTTTTGAGCCCTTTTTGCCCCCAAATTTCGTCTTGCGCGGCCCTGGATCAAGTCCGGGACTGATCTGAACCGCGAGGCATCGAAGGGCGTGGATGGCCGGGACCAGCCAAGACAAGCCAAAGACAAGCCCGGCCATGAGAGCCTCGCGTCACACGCCCGTCTTCTGTCGTCGGTCGTCCGCGGCCTGGAACAGGGGCGCGCTCTCGGCCGCCTCGTCGCCCACGAATGCGATCCGCATCATGTTGGTCGCGCCGGGCGTGCGCAGCGGGATGCCCGCCACGATGATGATGCGCTGGCCGATTTTCGCAAAACCGTCCCGCACCGCCATGCGGCAGGCGCGATCGACCACGTCGTCGAGATCGCGGGCGTCCTGGGCGATGACGCAATGCACGCCCCAGACCACCGAGAGCTTGCGGCCGGTCGATAGATTGGGCGAGATGGCGATGATCGGCGACTTCGGCCGCTCGCGCGCGACCCGCAGCGCGGTCGAACCGGAGCTGGTCCAGCACACGATCGCCGAGAGCACCAGGGTTTCGGCAATGCCCCGCGCCGCGGCGGCGATCGCGTCGGAGCCGGTCGCTTCCGGCTCGGCGCGCTGCGCCTCCACGATCGAGCGATAGGTCGGATCGCTCTCCACCTCCTCGGCGATGCGGTTCATCATCGCCACCGATTCGACCGGATATTTGCCGGCCGCGGATTCCGCCGAGAGCATGATGGCGTCGGCGCCCTCGAACACCGCGGTCGCCACGTCGGAGACTTCGGCGCGGGTCGGCACCGGATTGCTGATCATCGATTCCAGCATCTGGGTGGCCACCACCACCGGCTTGCCGGCCCGTCGCGCCGTGCGGGTGATCTGCTTCTGCACGCCGGGCACCTTCTCGAGCGGCATTTCCACCCCGAGATCGCCGCGGGCGACCATCAGCGCGTCGACGAGATCGAGAATCTCGCCGAGCCGGGTGACCGCCTGCGGCTTCTCGATCTTCGCCATCACGGCGGCGCGGCCGCGGGTGATCTTCTTGGCCTCGGCCACGTCCTCCGGCCGCTGGACGAACGAGAGCCCGACCCAGTCGATGCCGGCATCGAGCGCCGCCTCGAGATCGGAGCGGTCCTTGGCGGTCAGGGCCGAGAACGGCACCGTCGTGTCGGGGAGGCTGATGCCCTTGCGGTTCGAGAGCTTGCCGCCGACCTCGACCCGGGTCGCGGCGCGCCCGGGCGCGGTCTCGATCACGGTCAGCCGTACCTTGCCGTCGTCGAGCAGCAGCGTGTGACCGGGCTCGAGCGCCGCAAGGATCTCCGGATGCGGCAGCTGCACGCGCGAGGCGTCGCCGGGCGCCGGATCGGCGTCGAGCACGAAGGTCGCCCCGCGCTCGAGCATGACCGCGTCGCCCTCGAAGCTGCCGACGCGCAGCTTGGGCCCCTGCAGGTCGACCAGCACGCCGACCGGACGCTCGCTCTTCTTCTCCACGGAGCGGATCAGCCGCACCAGCTCGCGCATGCGGTCGTGCGTCGTGTGGCTCATATTGATGCGGAACACGTCGGCGCCCGCCTCGAACAGGCGCAGGATCACGTCCGCTTCGGACGAGGAGGGTCCGAGCGTCGCCACGATCTTGGCCCGGCGCAAGCGTCTCATCGCGCGGGAGGCCTCGATGAGCCGGGAGCCGTGAACGGCGTCGCCGGCTGCCCGGCGGCCGGGGCACCCGGATTGATCGGGGCATATTGCGGCATCGCGCCTTGCCGCGGCGTCTGCTCGGTCGACTCGGTGAGCTGCACGGTCCAGGCGCGCTGCTCGCCGGTGTCGACCTCGAAGAAGCCGGCACGATCGAACCCGCGGGCCAGGCAGTCCTCGATGCCGCGAATGGTGAATTCCTTGTCGCGCGTGCACATGAACGCCTTGCCGGACCATTCCCCGCCGCGGTCGTAGTCGAGGGCGTAGATATAGTAGAACCGGGCCACCAATGCGCCCTTGAGCAAGGTGTCGCAGCTTCGCGCCGCAAGATTCCACCAGCCCTCGGTGGTCCAGCCGTCGCCGTCCTTGTAGCCGATGGCGATGCCGACGCGGCTGCCAGTGTTGTTGCACAGCCGGAAATCGGCGGCGGCGGGGGCCGCATAGGCCCAGAGCGGCAATGCCAACACAATTCCGCGCAGCAGCAATGCGGTCATCTCGCTCTAATTTCTCCCCGCAAGCGGGGAGAGGGGGACGGCTCCGTCCGCGAATTCATGAACCCACCTTTGATCGGGGATTTCGCGCCAGCCCTCAAGGCGTGTCAACGAGCACGGCGCGAAAGTCGTTGACGTTGGTCCAGGTCGGCCCGGGGACGACGAGATCGCCGAGCCGGGCGAAGAAGGCGGTGGAATCGTTGTTGGCGAGAAACGCGGCGGGATCGAGGCCGAGCGCCCGCGCCCTCGCCAAGGTGGTCCCATCGACGTACGCGCCGGCCGGATCGTCCACACGGCCGGAACCGCCGTCGGTGCCGTCGGTGTCGCCCGCGAGCGCGGCAATGCCATTGGCGCCGGCGATCTCCAGCGCCAGTGCGAGCGCATATTCCTGGTTCGGCCCGCCCCGGCCGGTGCCCCGAATGGTGACGGTGAGCTCGCCGCCCGACAGGATCACCGCCCGCCGGCTCGCGGCCGCGATGCTGCGGGCGAGCCGGCCGTGATCGGCGGCGATCTTTCGGGCTTCCCCCTCCAGGCGATCGCCGAGAAACACGCACTCGTATCCGGCGGCGCGGACCGCGGCCTCCGCGGCCCGGAACGCATCGGCAGGCCGCGCGATCAGCCGGAACTCGGTGCCGGCAAAGACCGGGTCGCCCGGCTTCGGCGTCTCGTTCGCTCGATCGGCGAGGGCGCGCTCGACCGAAGCCGGCAGCTCGAGACCATGGCGCGCAACGATGTCACGCGCGTCGGCAAGCGTCGAAGGATCCGGCACGGTCGGCCCGGAGCCGATCACCGCCGGATCGTCGCCCGGCACGTCGGAAATGGCGAGCGTGACGATGCGCGCCGGATACGCGCGGGCGGCGAGCCGGCCGCCCTTGATGCGGGAGAGATGCTTGCGCACCGTGTTGATCTCGCCGATGGAGGCCCCCGAGCGCAGCAGCGCCCGGGTGACCGCCTGCTTCTCCTCGAGCGTGACGCCCGGCGCGGGCGCGATCCAATTGGCCGAAGCGCCGCCCGAGAGCAGCACCAGGACCAGGTCGTCCCGCCCGGCCCGGTCGGCGAGATCGAGCGCCCGCTGGGTCCCGGCGAGGCCCGCCGCGTCGGGAACCGGATGGCCTGCCTCGATCACCGCAACGAGCCGGGTCGGGCGGCCGTAACCATGACGGGTGACGGCGATCCCAGAAATGCGGCGCTCGGGGACACCATGAGCATCGAGGTAATGCCGTTCCGCCACTTCGGTCATGGAACCCGCCGCCTTGCCGGCGGCCAGGACGATCAGCCGGCCTTGGGTCGCCGGCGCGGGAAGATGCGGCGGCAGGCAGCTTGCCGGATGCGCGGCGGCGATCGCGGTCTTGAACAGGTCTTCGAGAAATTCCCGCCGCGAACGCACAGTCTTGCTCATCTGCGCCGCCTGCATGGGTGCTTGCCGGCCCCGGCCATTGCGGTTCCCATTGTTGACGCCGCGGCGCTATGGCGGGCGCGCCCCGGCGCCACTATCCTCTGTTCCATCCCAGGGCACAGCCCCGACTTGCCGAAGCGAGAAGGATTTCGATCATGAGGCCAGACGATGCCACCCGCACCAGCCTCGAAGCCGCCGTATTCCGGCGGCTGGTCGAGCACTTGCGAGCGCGTAGCGAGGTGCAGAACCTCGATCTGATGAACCTTGCCGGGTTCTGCCGCAACTGCCTCTCCAATTGGATGAAGGAGGCGGCCGACGCCGAGGGCGTCCCGATGACCAAGGACGAGAGCCGCGAGCTCGTCTACGGCATGCCCTACGAGGAATGGAAGGCGAAATACCAGCGCGAGGCGAGCCCGCAGCAGCGCGCCGCATTCGAGGCGGGAAGCCACAAGCATTGAGCCTGTGGATGGCTTCTGCCGCGGCTTGACGGGCGACCGGTTCCTCCCGAAACGTTGCGGTGCGGCGAGTAGGCCGCGTCCGCTCGACGGAAAAGGAACATCGATGACCGATGCCGCGCCCGCCGCCGAAACCCGCGCCGCCGCCCCGGCCCGGATCGCCAAAGAGCATTTGCGCGCCTTCGTCGAGCGCATCGAGCGGCTCGAGGAAGAGAAGAAGACGATCGCGGACGACGTCCGCGACGTCTATGCCGAAGCCAAGGCCAACGGCTTCGACGTCACGGCGCTGCGCTCGATCGTCAAGCTGCGCAAGCAGGACGCAGACGAGCGCAAGGAGCACGAGGCGATTCTGGCGACCTACATGCTCGCGCTCGGCATGATCCAGGGGTAGGGGCACTGTGTAGCCCGGATGGAGCGCACGCAAAGCGGGCGCGAAATCCGGGGAGGTGATCCCGGATTGCGCTTCGCTCCATCCGGGCTACAGCGTGGCGGCTAGCGTAACCCCGCGGTGCGCAACGCGAAGGTGATGGTCGGCAGGAACGCGACCGCGGCGCCGCCGAAGGCGTCGGCATTCATGCCGAAATGCGGATCGTCGGAAAAGATCATCGCCAGCGCGAACGAGGGTTTGGCGAACAGCGGCCGCAGCGTGCGGTAGTCGGTCGGACCGAGCACCGAGACGTGCATCGAATATTGCACGCTCGGAGCCATGACCACGCCGCGCAGCCAGGGATCGTGGATCTTCTCGCCGCGGAACGCGGCGACCGCAGCCGGGCCGGCAACGGCGGGAGCGACGGCCGGGGCCGGCGCGCCCAACACACCCATCGGGGCGGCGCGCGGCGGGGGCTCGAGCGCCGCCGTTGGCGTTGCCGCATAGGCGAGGGCGATCTCGGCCGGGACGCGATCCTTGGCGAACTCGGATGAGGCGCCGAGGCCCGCGGTCGGCTCGGGATCGGCGCTGGCGACGACGATTTCCTGCGGCGGGCGCGGGGCCGGCCGGCCCTCGGGCCCTGCGATCCACACCAGCTTTTGTCCGCCTTCATTGAACGCGCCCGGCGGGGCGGCGGCCCTCGCGTCGGCGCGTTCCGCGACCGCGGTCACCGCGGCGGCTGCCGGCGCGGCGGTGAAGGTCCCGCGCGCACGGATCACGTCGGCCGGATTCTGGGTCGTCGCGGCAAGCGTGAATTGGCCCGGCCGCGGCGGCGCTTTCGGCGGGATCGGGACGGCGGCGACGCGAACCGGCTTGGATTCTACCGCGCGCGGGCGCGCCACGGCGGCCGGCGCGTGGACGGATTGCTCGCGCGCGGCATCGGCGTCCTCTTCGTCGGCGCTGAAGCCGAACAACTTGGCGAGGAATCCGCGCTTGGGCTTCTCCGCACCCGCCGCCTGGGCGTCGGTATCGCTGATTGCGCCCGCCTCATGCGCCTGCGCCAGCAAGGTCGCCGACGGCGTTGCGCCGTGCCGCCGGACTTCGGCGAGCGCCTGGGCGTAATGGGTGAGCGGCCGGCCGTCGGTCGGGATGTGCACCGTCTTGCCGTCCGGGAACACGCGAACGAGCTGGTCGTGGGTCATGCGCGGCCAGTGCCGCACGCTGCCGGTGTCGACATGAACGAACGGCGAGCCGGAGGTCGGGTAAAATCCCACCCCGCCGCGCTGCAGCCGCAGCCCGGCGATGCGCACTTGCTCTAGCGACACCCCCGGGATGTAAAAATCCATGGCCCGGCCGACGGTATGCTGGCTGTATTGGGCGACGCCGCGACTGCGGTGGCGCAGCATGGCGTTGGTCTCGGGCGAGCGATAGCCGCACACCACCTGGACCGGTTCCTTGGCGCCGACCTCGTGGCTGACCTCCCAGACCAGATCCAGCAGCTGCGGATCCATGTGGGTCGACTGCTCGCGGCGCCAATCCCGCAGGAACCAGTCGAGCTTTTTGAGCGCCTCGTCGTCATAGCGGCCGTTGCGCTTGAAGGTGATGCTGATGTCCTCGCCGGTGTGCATGTGGTGCAGCGAGAGCGAGCGCGTGTCGCCCTCGGCGATGACGCTCTGCAGGCCCTGCGAGCCGAACAATACGAACAACGCCGCAAGCCCAGCGCGCTGGCCCACGCGCCACGGGCACGACACAAGACCAGCCTTCCGCGCGATCCCCAGAGGCACGTGCGCTGTTCCGCGAAGACGTTACAAATCATTGCCGCGGCGTCCCCACCGCGGGCAAAGGCTAACGCAGTCTTCATTGGGACCGGTTAACGCGGAATTAGCGCGTGTCCCCCGTCCCCCCGATCGCTCCTGGGTAGCCGGAGAGTATGGCAAAAACGTGCCCTTGCGCCGGGGACGGCGCCGGCATCAACAGCGTTCTTGCAGAGACGCCAAGGGGTTCAGCGGAACCAGCCGAAGAACGGAAACTGCCCGCCGCCGCCGAACGGGAACTGCCGCGACGGCAGGCGAACCGCCTGCTGCCGGGCGCCGGTCGGCGGGCGTTCGATCGCGACATCGGCAAAGCGGCGCTCGTCGCCCTTGAGCGCGGCGATCACGCGCGCGTCGCGGCCGTAGAGGTCCTCCCGGATATCGAGCTTGCCGGATTCGTCGACAAACGCCGTCTGATAGGTGAGATGCACCGGAATCTGGGTCGGGAAGCTGATGTCCTGCTCGCCGCTGCCGATCATCCGGGAGAGCCGCTCTTGCGTATAATTGTCATGCGGCCGGGCGATCGACAGCAGAACCTCGGCATATTTGAGCGGATTCTCCACCCGCATGCAGCCGTGGCTGTAGGCGCGCTTTTCTTGCGCGAACAGATATTTGTCCGGGGTATCGTGCTGATAGACCAGGAACTTGTTGGGGAAATTGAAGCGGATGCGTCCGAGCGCGTTCTTATCCCCGGGCGGCTGGAAGATGTGGACCGTGCCGTCGCGATTGTATTCGACCTTGAGCCCGATCCGCGCCAGCGCCATCGGATCCTGCTGCAGCGCCGGCAGATATTCGTTCTGCACGATCGAGGGCGGAACGTTCCAGGTCGGATTCATGGTGATGAATTTCATCGACTCGCTCAACAGCGGCGTCGGCATCGCCGGCTTGCCGGTGACGATCTTGGTGTGCCAGATCGTGGTGCCGTCGCGCACCACCTTGAGCGTGAAGTCCGGAATGTTGACCATCACGTAGGCTTTGCCGAGATCGCGCGGAAGCCAGCGCCAGCGCTCCATATTGGCAAGGATGATATCGGCGTCGCGGTCGCGCCGCGGCCCGTTGAGCGCCTCGATGGTCGCGGAATTGAGATTGCCGGTCGGGGAGAGCTCGTGCTGGCGCTGGAACTTCTTCACCGCTTCGGCGAGCGGCTTGTCGTAGGTCTCGTTGCCGTCGCCCGAGATTCCGAGGCGGTGGCGCAGCGACGACACGCGGGAATCCCGCATGCCGGGCTTGAGCACCGGCCCGGCGCCGATGCGCGCGGGCCCCATGTCCCCGTGGCGGGTTCGCGCTTCGCCGAGCTTGGCGCGCAGCGCCCGATAGCCCGGATGCGGCGGATTGTACGAGCCGAGCGCCTCGCCGGCATCGGACGCCGCGGCCATCCTGGCCAGGATTTCGGCGGGCTCCGGGAACACCTGCTCGTAAAAGATGTCGGCACTGATGCGCGAATAATGCACGCGGCCGGTCTGGGCATGGCGCGCGTAGGTCAGCACCGAATTGGTGAGTCTCAGCTCGGCATCGGCAAGCGCCTCGGGCCGGTCGGCCGCCGCCTTGAAATCGGGCGTCGCATAGTCGCTCGGATCCAGTCCGTCGCTGTCCGCGGCCTTGAGTCGGGCAATCGTCGCCTTGGCGTGCTCGTTGGCGATCCCATCGCCGATCCATATCGGCGCATAGCCGCGCCCGGCATAAAAGGCGTCGACCGCCGCCCGCTCTTTCTTGCGATCCAGGATGCGTTCGCCTTTGCCGGCCAGCAATTCGCGCAGCTTCTCCGCAACCGCGTGATCGGCGGGCGAAAGATCGACGGCGATGGTGGGCTTGGCCGGTTCCTTGGCCGGCGCCGCCGCCGGCGTGTCGCTCGCCGCCGGGGTCGGAACCGTCGCGGCCGGTGCGGGCGCGGCGGGGGCAGTGGGCGCATTCGCGGTGGTGGGTGCCGCGCCGGGCGGCTCTGCGCCGACCGTCGGACCGGGCTGGGTGGCTGCCGCGGCAGGTTCGGATGCGCCGACGGGGGCCGGCGCTATTGTGCCGACGGTGGCCGGCTCGGGCATGGACAGTCCGCCGATGTCCGCAAGGGTCGGCGGCGGCACATCGGTCGCTTCGGGGAGCGGGACGAGCGCCTCGATCGCCTTGAGGTCCGGGGCGGGACTTTCGGCCTGGGCGCTGAAATCCCCAGCGGCCAGCACAATGATCTGAATGAGGCCAAGCGCCGTGCCGGTCAGCACGCGATCCAACCGCAGCCCGCGCATCGAGCGATCCCCTGTTCCCGCGCTACGCCACCCCGAACGCCCGGGCGCGGCCGCGGCCCCGCGCGCGCCTCCCCGACCTGACTCCAATTCCGCAACGGAATCAACCGAACGCCGGGCCAGCTTGGAACAATTCCCTGCGAGTGTCACTCCGCCGCCACGTCGTTCGAGGAAATTTCGCGAAGATCGCCGGCTTCGAGGCCGAGATCCTTGAGCCTGCGGTACAGCGTCGAGCGCCCGATCCGCAGCTTGCGGGCGACTTCGGACATTTGTCCGTCATAATGCGCGATCGCCAGGCGGATGAGCTCGGATTCGATCTCGGCCAGCGGGCGGATGTCGCCCTTGGCATCGAGAACCGGCAGCCCTCCATGGGCCACTTCGGGCGAAAGTGCAGGCGAGAGGCTGACCGGCTGGGTTTCCTCCATCCTGAGGGCCGGGATCGGCTCGGCCATATCGGCTTCGAGCCGGAGGGGCGCCGACTGAGCTTGCGCGCTATCGAGCCGGCCCGATTGCGCCGCGAGCTGCGGAAATTCGGAAACTCCGATCTCGTCGCCCTCCGCCAGGACGACCGCGCGAAACACCGCGTTTTCCAGCTGGCGGACGTTCCCCGGCCAAGCTTGGGTGCAAAGCAGCGACATGGCGGCGGCGGAGACCGCGCGGATGCGCTTGCCCTCCTCGACGCTGAAGCGCGCCAGGAAATGCCGGACCAGATCCGGAATGTCCTCGGGATGCTCGCGCAGCGGCGGCACGAGGATCGGAAACACGTGCAGCCGGTAGAACAGATCCTCGCGAAACCGCCCTTGCTTGACGGCAGTCAAGAGGCTGCGGTTCGCCGCCGAAATCAGTCTCGCGTCGACCCGGATCGGTTTTTTGCCGCCGACGCTGTCGACTTCGCCTTCCTGAATCGCGCGCAGCAGCTTCACTTGGGCGGCGAGCGGCAGTTCGCCGATTTCGTCGAGGAACAGGGTGCCGCCCGAGGCCTCGACGAACTTGCCGAAATGCCGCTCGGTCGCGCCCGTGAAGGCGCCGCGCTCGTGGCCGAACAGGGTAGATTCGACGAGATTGTCGGGAATGGCGCCGCAATTGACCGCGACGAACGGCTTCGACCGCCGCGCGCCGGAACCGTGAATCGCCCGCGCGATCAGCTCCTTGCCGACCCCGGATTCGCCCTCGAGCAGGACCGCGATGTCGGACGCCGCCGCTTTCTGGGCGGTGCGCAGCGCCGCCTGCATGTGCGGGCTGCGCGTGATCACGTCCTTGAACGTCAGCGTGCCGGCGCGGCTGCGCTTGAGCCGCTTGAACTCGGTCTCGAGCGCATTGGCGGCGAGCGCGTTGCGCAGCGAAACCTGCAGGCGCTCGGGACCCGCCGGCTTGACCACGAAATCGGCGGCGCCGGCGCGCATCGCCGAGATCACGTTGTCGATGCCGCCGTGCGCGGTCTGCACGATGACCGGAACGCTGACGCCCGCCTCCTTGAGCCGCGCCAGAACGCCGAGCCCGTCGAGATCCGGCATGACCAGGTCGAGCACGACCGCATCGGTTTGCGGGGCGCCGGCGCCGAGCAGGCGCTTGAGCGCGGCGTCGCCGCCTTCGACCGCAATCGCCTCGTAGCCGAACCGGCGGATCATGGCCTCGAGCAGCCGGCGCTGCACGGGATCGTCGTCGACGATCAGGATCGTTTCGGGCATCCCGACTCCTTAACCCCGCACTACGTGCCAATTCGGGCCAATGTCGCCGCAGAGGATTAATGCCGTGTGAAGCGTGGGGCTTGGTCGGATTGTTCCGGCGCGGTTGATCCCGGAGGCGACCGCCCTATGTTCGGGACTATCTTGCGCCATCCTTTCGCACCGCGCCGGTGCCGGGATGCCCGTCGACGTTTCACCGCATTCACCGCATTTGAGGCCCTGATGCTTGCGAACGCCGCGAACGCCCCCGCCAAGACCGCGCAAAAGCCCGCGCCTGCCGCCGATCTCGGGCCTCTGCCGGAATGGGACCTGCGCGATCTCTATCCCTCGATCGACGCCCCGCAGGTCCAGCGCGATCTCGATCGCGCGGACGCCGAGTGCGTGGCCTTCGAGGAGAGCTATCGCGGCAAGCTCGCCGCCATCGCCGCCTCGGTCGAGCCCGGCCGCGCGTTCGCCGAGGCGGTCGAGCGCTACGAGAGCATCGACGAATTGCTGGGTCGGCTCGATTCCTATGCCGGCCTGCTCTATGCGGGCAACACCATTGATCCGGCGCGGGCGAAATTCTACGGCGACGTGCGCGACCGTCTCACCGCCGCATCCTCGCATCTCCTGTTCTTCACGCTCGAGCTCAACCGGGTCGAGGACGCCACGCTGGAGCCGGCGCTGGCCGATCCGCGGCTTGCGCGCTACCGCCCCTGGTTCGAGGACATCCGCAAGGAGCGGCCGTATCAGCTCGAGGATCGCGTCGAGCAGCTGTTCCACGAGAAATCGGTGACCAGCCGCGCCTGGCACCGGCTGTTCGACGAGACGCTCGCCTCGCTGCGCTTCAAGGTCGACGGCGAAGAGCTGGCGATCGAGCCGACCCTCAACCTGCTGCAGGACGAACGCGAAGCCAGGCGCCACGCCGCCGCCGAGGCGCTCGCTGAAACCTTTCGGGCGAATCTGCGGCTGTTCACGTTGATCACCAACACGCTCGCCAAGGACAAGGAGATCACCGACCGCTGGCGCGGGTTCCCCGACGTCGCCTTCGCGCGGCATCTATCAAACCGCGTCGAGCCAGAGGTGGTCGAGGCGCTGGTCGCGGCGGTGCGTGCCGCGTTTCCAAGACTGTCGCACCGCTATTACGCACTCAAGGCCAAGTGGTTCGGCAAGACGCGGCTGCCGCACTGGGACCGCAATGCCCCGCTGCCCAAGGTCAAGACCCGCACCATCGATTGGGCCGAGGCCAGGAGCACCGTGCTCGACGCCTACGCAAAATTCTCGCCGCAGATGGCGGAGATCGCCGAGCGCTTCTTTGCAAAAAACTGGATCGACGCTCCGGTGCGGCCCGGCAAGGCGCCCGGCGCCTTCGCGCATCCGACGGTGCCTTCCGTGCACCCCTATGTGCTGCTCAATTACCAGGGCAAGCCGCGGGACGTGATGACGCTCGCGCACGAGCTCGGGCACGGCGTGCACCAGGTGCTGGCCGCGCCGAACGGCGCGCTGATGGCGCCGACCCCGCTGACGCTCGCGGAGACGGCGAGCGTATTCGGCGAGATGCTCACACGGTCGAGGACATGATCAACACCGTGGTGCGGCAGATCGCGTTCTACAGCTTCGAGCGCGAGGTCCATGTCGAGCGCAAGAACGGCGAGCTGACCGCGGAGCGGCTCGGCGAGATCTGGCGCGAAGTGCAGGGCGAGAGCCTCGGTCCCGCGATCGAGCTCAAGCCCGGATACGAGACCTTCTGGACCTACATCCCGCATTTCATCCACTCGCCGTTCTACGTCTACGCCTATGCGTTCGGCGACTGCCTGGTGAACTCGCTCTACGCGGTTTACGAGCGCTCGGAAGCGGGCTTTGCCGCGCGCTACCTCGACATGCTCGCGGCCGGCGGCACCAAGCACCATGCCGAGCTGCTCGCGCCGTTCGGGCTCGATGCCCGCGACCCGAGCTTCTGGCAGGGCGGTCTATCCGTGATCGAGCGCCTGATCGACGAGCTCGAGGCGCTGGAGCCTGCTGCATAGGGTGGCGTCCGGCTCGCGGACGTTATACATTCCGTATAACGTCACATCTCGGGAGTCCGCCCATGAAGCTCGAAGTCAAGAAAATCGGCAATTCGACCGGCGTGATCCTCCCCAAGGAGCTGGTCGCTCGGCTCAGGCTCGAGCAGGGAGACTGGCTCTATGTGGTGGAGACAGCCGATGGCGGATTACGCCTGACACCGTATGACCCGACCTTTGAGAAGGGAATGCAGATTGCCGAGAAGGCCATGAAGACCTACCGCAACGCGCTTGCCGAGTTGGCCAAGTGACGGAGCCGGAATGGCTGCCGAGCAATCTCATTCTGGCCATCCATGAGCGACAGCTGCGCGAGTTCGGTGGGCCGGCGGGGGTGCGCGATGCCGGCGCCCTTGAATCCGCCCTCGGACGGGCGCGGAACCGGTGGGCCTATGAGGGCGCTAACTATCCGCAGCTTGCTGCCGCGTATGCGTTCGGGATTGCTCGCAATCATCCGTTCGTGGACGGCAACAAGCGCGCAGCGCTTCTCGCCATTGTCACGTTCCTCGGGCTCAACGATATCGAGTTCACCGCAAGCGAAGCCGAAGCCGTCATCATGATCCGGCGGCTCGCGGCGGGCGAAATAGATGAGGACGAATTGGCCGGTTGGATCGCGGCCAACGTATCCGGTGCCTGAACAAAGTATCCGAGTCTGTGATGATCGAACACCCATGAGCGACCGCGAAGCCAACCGGTTCTCCGCCCGTGCCGCGCGCTATGCCCGCGTCGGCGCCAACGTCGGCGGCGTGGCGGCGCGCATGGCCGGGGCACGGCTGCTCGGTCGCGGCCTTGACCGCTCGCGCAACGCGGCGGAGCTTGCGGCCGCGCTCGGCGGGCTCAAGGGCCCGATCATGAAGGTCGCCCAGCTGTTGGCGACCATTCCCGACGCCTTGCCGACCGAATATGTCACCGAGCTGCAGAAGCTGCAGAGCCAGGCGCCGCCGATGGGCTGGGCCTTCGTGAAGCGGCGCATGACCGCCGAGCTCGGCGCCGACTGGCAGAAGAAATTCGCAAAGTTCGAGCATCACCCCGCGGCCGCCGCTTCGCTCGGGCAGGTGCATCGCGCCCAGGCGCTCGACGGCACCGCTTTGGCCTGCAAGCTGCAGTACCCCGACATGCAGTCCGCCGTGGAGGCGGATCTGCAGCAGCTCGAATGGCTGTTCGCGATCCGGCGGCGCATGGATCCGGCCATCGACACCACCGAGATCGCGGTCGAGATCGGCGCCCGAATGCGCGAGGAGCTCGATTACCGCCGCGAAGCCAAGCATGCGGCGCTCTACCGCTCGATGCTCGGCGGCGTCGAGACGATCCGGGTGCCGCGCGCGTGGCCGGAGCTTTCGACCGGCCGGCTGCTCACGCTCGACTGGCTCGAGGGCCGCCGCCTGCTCGAATACACCAAGGCCGATCTCGCCAGCCGCAACCGGCTTGCGACCGCGATGTTCACCGCCTGGTGGTTTCCCTTCAGCCGGTTCGGCGTGATCCACGGCGATCCGCACCTCGGCAATTACACCGTGTTCGCCGAGAACGACGCCCCGGGCGGCATCAATCTGCTGGACTACGGCTGCATCCGCATCTTCCCGCCGCGCTTCGTGGGCGGCGTCGTCGATCTCTATCACGGGTTGCTGCACGGCGACGAGGCGTTGGTCGTGCGCGCCTACGAGACCTGGGGCTTTCAGCGGCTGAGCCGCGAGCTGATCGATATCCTCAACATCTGGGCGCGCTTCATCTACGGCCCGCTGCTCGACGACCGGGTGCGCACGATCGCCGACGGGATCAAGCCGGGCGAATACGGCCGCCGCCAGGCCTTCCAGGTGCATCGTGCGCTCAGGGAGAAAGGTCCGGTCATGGTGCCGCGCGAGTTCGTGTTCATGGACCGGGCGGCGATCGGGCTGGGCAGCGTGTTCCTGCATCTTCGGGCCGAGCTCAATTTCCACCGGCTGTTCAACGAGGCGATCGAGAAATTCTCGCTGGCGCGGGTGGCGCAACGGCAAGCGGAGGCGCTCGCCCAAGCGGGGCTCGCCGCGCCGGCGTGAGCGCCGCGCCCGAAGATTTGCCGCGCCTCCAAGCAGCCCGGGGAACAGGCAGTGCCGCATTGCCCTCAGACGGCAATTGCGCTAAGCGAAACCCAATTGTTTCAGCATAGATCGGGAGAACGCGATGGCCGACCACGCTCGGGTCGAAAGCGCGGAGCAAGCCGGCGATGATTTCGCCGAGCGCGAGCAGACGTATCGGTTTTTCGTCAGACTGGTGAAATGGAACGTGGCGGTGATCGTCGTCATTCTCCTGGCCATGGCCATCTTCCTCACCTGAGTTCCAGGCGCGCCCGCGCGCCGCGGCCGAGCGGCGCATCGGAACGGAGCGCGGCCCCGGGAGGCAGCATGAAAATCGCCATACCCGCCGAAGCGGACGAAACCGAGCCGCGCGTCGCCGCGTCGCCCGATAGCGTGAAGAAGATGCGCGCCCCGATGCCGAGTACGAGGCCGCGGGCGCCGGCATCGCGCGCGGGGCCGAGGTGGTGCGCGACGCCGACGTGATCCTCAAGGTGCGCCGCCCGACCGCGGGCGAAGCCGAGCGCTACAAGAAGGGCGCGCTGGTGATCGGCATGATGGATCCGTTCGGCAACGAGCCGGCGCTCGCGGCGCTCGCCAAGGCCGGCGTCACCGCCTTCGCCATGGAGCTGTTGCCGCGCATCACCCGCGCGCAGGGGATGGACGTGCTCTCCTCGCAGGCCAATCTCGCCGGCTATCGCGCGGTGATCGATGCGGCCTACGAGTACGGCCGCGCGCTGCCGATGATGATGACCGCCGCCGGCACGGTTCCGGGCGCCAGGGTGTTCGTGATGGGAGCCGGCGTTGCCGGCCTGCAGGCGGTCGCGACCGCGCGCCGGCTCGGCGCGATCGTCACCGCGACCGACGTGCGTCCCGCCGCCAAGGAGCAGGTCGAAAGCCTCGGCGCTAAGTTCATCGCGGTCGAAGACGCGGAATTCAAGCAGGCCGAGACCGCCGCCGGCTACGCCAAGGAGATGTCCAGGGAATATCAGGCAAGGCAGACCGCGCTGGTCGCCGAGCACATCAAGAAGCAGGACATCGTGATCACCACCGCGCTGATCCCGGGACGCCCGGCGCCGCGGCTGATCAGCGCCCAGATGGTGCGCTCGATGCGGCCGGGCTCGGTGATCGTCGATCTCGCGGTCGAGCGCGGCGGCAATTGCGAGCTGGCGAAAGTAGGCGAGGTGGCCGAGGTCGGCGGCGTGAAAATCGTCGGCCACCGCAACATGCCCGGCCGGCTCGCCGCCACCGCTTCGAGCCTCTATGCCAAGAATCTCTACGCCTTCCTCGAGATCCTGGTCGACAAGAGCAGCAAATCGCTCGCGGTCGATTGGGACGACGAGATCGTCAAGGCGACGGCGCTGACCCGCGACGGCGCCATCGTGCATCCGAGCTTTCAGCCGAAAACCGCGGCTTGAGGAGAGCTTCCATGGAGACGGCGGCGGCTGCCATCGATCCCTTCGTGTTCCGTTTGTCGATCTTCGTGCTGGCGGTGTTCGTGGGCTATTACGTGGTGTGGGCGGTCACGCCGGCGCTGCACACGCCGCTGATGTCGGAGACCAACGCGATTTCCTCGGTGATCGTCGTCGGCGCGCTGCTGGCGGTGGGCGTCGAGCTGGTCGGGGGCGCCGGGCCGATTCTCGCGCGTGCGTTCGGCTTCGTCGCGCTCACGTTCGCGGCGGTGAACATCTTCGGCGGGTTTCTGGTGACGCAGCGCATGCTGTCGATGTACCGCAAGAAGAAGCGGTAGGACCGCGCAATGAGCCAAGATCTGGTTGCGCTGCTCTATCTCGTTTCCGGCGTTCTGTTCATCCTGGCGCTGCGCGGGCTGTCGAACCCCGAGACCAGCCGCCAGGGCAATTTCCTCGGCATGGCCGGCATGGCGATCGCGATCGTGACCACGCTCGCCTCGCATCCGCCGGCCGGCATCGGCGCCTGGGTGCTGGTCGTGCTCGGGCTCGGGCTCGGCGGGGGCGCCGGCGCGGTGATCGCGCGCCGCGTGCCGATGACCGCCATGCCGCAGCTCGTCGCCGCGTTCCACTCGCTGGTCGGCATGGCGGCGGTCCTGGTCGCCGCCGGCGCGCTCTACGCGCCGGACGCGTTCGGCATCGGAACGGTCGGTGCGATCCACGGCGCGAGCCTCGTCGAGATGTCGCTCGGGCTCACCATCGGCGCCATCACCTTCACCGGATCGGTGATCGCCTTTCTCAAGCTCGATGGACGCATGAGCGGCAGGCCGATCCTGCTGCCGCTGCGGCACGTCATCAATCTGGCGCTGGTCGCGTTCCTGATTTTTCTCATCGTCTGGTTCGTGCGCAGCGAAAGCTATCTGGCATTCTGGCTGATCACGCTCACCTCGTTTCTGATCGGCGTGCTGATCATCGTTCCGATCGGCGGCGCCGACATGCCGGTCGTCATCTCGATGCTCAATTCCTATTCGGGCTGGGCCGCCGCCGGCATCGGCTTCACGCTGGGCAATACCGCGCTCATCATCACCGGGGCGCTGGTCGGCTCCTCGGGCGCCATCCTGTCCTACATCATGTGCAAGGGCATGAACCGCTCGTTCATCGCCGTGATCCTCGGCGGGTTCGGCGGCGAAGTCGCGGGGCCGGCTGGCGGCGAGGAGAAGCGCCCGGTCAAGCAGGGCTCGGCCGAGGACGCGGCCTTCATCATGAAGAACGCCTCGAAGGTCATCATCGTGCCGGGTTACGGCATGGCGGTGTCGCAGGCGCAGCATGCGTTGCGCGAGATGGCGGACCGGCTCAAGGCCGAGGGCGTCGAGATCAAATACGCGATCCATCCGGTCGCCGGACGCATGCCCGGGCACATGAACGTGCTGCTGGCCGAAGCCAATGTGCCCTACGACGAGGTGTTCGAGCTCGAGGACATCAACTCGGAATTCGCCCAGGCCGACGTGGCCTTCGTGATCGGGGCGAACGACGTCACCAATCCGGCCGCCAAGACCGACCCCCAGTCGCCGATCTACGGCATGCCGGTGCTCGATGTCGAGAAGGCCAAGACCGTGCTGTTCGTCAAGCGCGGCATGGGCTCGGGCTACGCCGGGGTGGAGAACGAGCTGTTCTTCCGCGACAACACCATGATGCTGTTCGGCGACGGCAAGAAGATGACCGAGGAAATCGTCAAGGCGCTTTGAGCCGTAAGGTGCGGGTCTCCCGTTCGGTTGCATAGCGAGAGGACGGCGTCGTCGTGTATGCTCATGCTGTCGCGTCGAAGCTGAAATGGCTGCTCGTGATGGCAGCGGCCGCCTATGGCGCCTTGCTCGCCGCCCTCTGTCTTTGCGAACGCGCGCTGCTCTATCATCCGAATCCGACGCGCATAGCGCCCGCCGCAGCCGGCCTGCCCCAGGCCGAGGAAGTTCTGCTTGAAACCGACGACGGCGAGAAGCTGGTTGCCTGGCATGTCATTCCGCAGCACGACAAACCGATCGTCCTCTATTTCCACGGCAACGGTGAGATCATTTCTTGGCAGGCCCCGCGATTCCGCAGCTTGGTGTCCGACGGCACCGGCCTCCTGGCACCGTCGTATCGCGGCTATGGCGGCTCGACCGGACAGCCGACGGAAACCGGCCTGCATCGCGACGCCGCGGCCGCCTACGCTTTCGCGGCGGCGCGCTATAGTCCGCAACGCATCGCCGTATGGGGCCATTCGATCGGCACGGGAGTTGCGGTCGCACTCGCGGCCGAACGGCCCATTGCAAGACTCATCCTTGAGGCGCCATTCACTTCGACTGCCGATCTCGCGGCCAGAATATTTCCTTTTGTGCCGGTCCGGTTGCTGATGAGGGATCAGTTCCGCTCGGACGAACGGATTTGCGACGTGAGAGCACCAGTTCTTGTCATGCACGGCGCGCAAGACGATGCGATTCCGATCGCGCAAGGCGAGCGGTTGTACCAACTCGTTCGCGGCCCGAAGAAGTTCGTGCGGTTTCCGAATGGCGGGCATATAGAGCTCGATGCTCAAGGTGCCATGGACGCGGTTCACGCATTTCTGGCCGACGATGCGGAATAGGCGACCGAGCGGCCCTCCATGTTGACCGTCAAATGGACCTTGGTAGGCGTAGTCGTCGGCTATACCGCCCTGCTCGCGCTGATGTATGTCGCGCAGCGCTCGCTGATGTATTTCCCCGAGAAGGTGCGCACGCCGCCGGCCGCGGCCGGCCTGCCGGAGGCGCAGGAAATTTTCCTGCAAACCGCCGACGGCGAAAAATTGATCGCCTGGCACGTGCCGCCGCGCGGCGAGCAACCTCTCGTGCTGTATTTCCAGGGCAACGGCGGCGCGCTCGACTTGCGCGCGAGCCGCTTTCGCGCGCTCATCGCCGACGGCACCGGGCTGTTGGCGCTGTCCTATCGGGGCTATGGCGGCTCGAGCGGAAGCCCGAGCGAGACCGGCCTCATCCGCGACGCCGAGGCCGCCTACGAATTCGCGGCAGCGCGATATGGAACGGCGCGGCTGGCGCTGTGGGGCGAATCGCTCGGCACCGGCGTTGCGGTCGCGCTCGCGGCCGCGCATCCGGTCGCGGCGATCATCCTGGACGCGCCGTTCACCTCGGCTGCGGCGGTCGGCGCCGCGCATTACCCGTTCTTGCCGGTCCGCTGGCTGATCAAGGACCCGTTCTACTCCGATCGGCGGATTCTCGACGTGCGCGCGCCGGTGCTGGTGCTCCACGGCGCGCGCGACGACGTGATCCCGATCGCGCTCGGCGAACAATTGTTCGCGCTCATCCCGGGGCCCAAGCAATTCGTGCGCTTCGCGGACGCAGGTCACAACGATCTCGATCACTACGGGGCAACCCAGACGGTGCGGGAGTTCCTCGCCAAGACGTTCGGCGAAGCCAAGGCGGCGTCGGAGCCCGCTCGGAAGGTGCGGTAGATCCGGCGGTATGGGCCGCCGTCGGTGCGGTGGAACTGAGCGGTCCGGATCGGGACCGCGGTCGAAGGTCAGCGGGGGGCGCCGATCCGGAGGGCGGGCTTGGGCTTGCTGGGCAGCAGGCCTTCGCGCTGCGCGCGCTTGCGCGCCAGCTTGCGCGCCCGGCGGATCGCTTCCGCCCGTTCGCGCGCCTTCTTCTCGGATGGTTTTTCGTAATGGCCGCGGAGCTTCATCTCGCGGAAAATCCCCTCGCGCTGCATCTTCTTCTTGAGCGCCTTGAGGGCCTGGTCGACATTGTTGTCGCGAACGAGAACCTGCACGTCTTTCCTCTGGGTCGCGATTCAAGTCCGGTAAAAACCATTGGCGCGCCGCGGATGCGCCGCTGCCGAGCGTGGGGCTCTACCAGTTTTGCGCGCGCTTGTCCACCGAAGGCGCGGCGGCGAACGCGGGTTTGCCGGTTAGATATGCCCCGCCGGATCGAGAGAAACACACGTCACGTGCCCCATTTTCCGTCCGGGGCGCACATGGGCCTTGCCGTAGAGATGCACCTTGGCGTGCGGCTCGGCGAGCCAGCGGGCATATTCCTCGACCTCCTCTCCGATCAGGTTGATCATCTCGATGCGGCCGCGCCGCACGGGCTTGGCCAGCGGCCAGCCGGCGATCGCCCTGATGTGCTGCTCGAACTGCGAGACCGACGCGCCGTCCAGCGTCCAGTGCCCGGAATTGTGCACCCGCGGCGCCACCTCGTTGACCATCACCGCCGTCTCGCCCGCGCGCGGCACGAACATCTCGACCGCGAGCACGCCGACGTAATCGAACGCCCGCGCGATGGTCTCGGCGATGGCCTGCGCCGCATCGGCGATCGCCGGCGAGACCAGCGCCGGCACGCGCGAGACTTTCAGGATGTGGTCGCGGTGCTCGTTCTCGGTGACGTCGAAGCATTCCACCCGTCCGCCGCGCTCGCGCGCGGCCACCACCGAGATCTCCCGCTCGAAATCGACGAAGCTTTCGAGAATGGCGGGCCGACCGCCGATCGCGCGCCAAGCGGCCTCGAGAGCGGTGCCGTCGCGGATCGTGACCTGGCCCTTGCCGTCGTAGCCGAAACGCCGGGTCTTGAGCACCGCCGGCCGCCCGATGGTTTCGATCGCGCGGGAAAGCTCCGCCGGCGAATCGACCCGCACGAACGGCGCCGTCGCGACGCCCAGCCCCGCAATGAAATCCTTCTCGATCAGGCGATCCTGGGTGGTGGCGAGCACGGAAGGGTCCGGCATGACCGGCCGGCGCGAGGCAAGGAACATCGCGGCATCCGCCGGCACGTTCTCGAACTCGTAGGTGATGACGTCGACTTCCCGGGCAAACCCGTCGAGCGCGGCCTCGTCGCCATAATCGGCGAGCGTGTGCCGGCGCACGACCTCGAGGGCGCAGGATTGCGGGTCCGGGGAATAGATGTGGGCCTTGAGCCCCAACCTGGCCGCGGCCATCGCCAGCATGCGGCCGAGCTGGCCGCCGCCGAGAATGCCGACCACGGCGCCGGGCGACAGCGGCCGCGCTGCGCTCACGCGGCGCCCTCGGGCCTCTCCGCGACCGCCTCGGTCTGGTGCCGACGCCAGGCTTCCAGTCGCGCGGAAAGCGCGGGATCCGCCAGCGCCAGCACGCCGGCGGCCAGCAGCGCGGCGTTGATGGCGCCAGACTTGCCGATCGCCAGCGTCCCGACCGGCACCCCGGGCGGCATCTGCACGATGGAATACAGCGAATCGAGCCCGGACAGCGCCTGGCTTTCCACCGGCACGCCGAACACCGGCAGGATCGTCATCGCGGCGGTCATGCCCGGCAGATGCGCGGCGCCTCCGGCCCCGGCGATGATGACCTTGAAACCGGCGGCGCGGGCGCCCCTGGCAAATTCGTAGAGACGCTCCGGCGTGCGATGCGCCGAGACGATCCGCGCGTCGTAATCGATGCCCAGCGCCGTAAGCGTTTCGGCGGCATGGCGGAGCGTCGTCCAGTCCGACTGGCTCCCCATGATGATGGCGACCGGTTTTGCCCCCATGCGCGCTTCTGCCGGCTCCGTGCGGTCCGCAAAGGAAGCCGCGAATTATAGGAGGGGGTCCCTTGGTGGCAAGGCGAAAGGCCCGCCGTGGTTTCCGTCTCCTGGGAATCCGAGTCGTAGAACCGGATCCGGGGAACGGTGCCCCGACGCAGGTAATATAGTGCTCTCAGGCGATGATGTCGGGGGTCAGCTGGTCCTCGATGAACGCAATCCGGTCGCGCAGGCTGAGTTTGTGTTTCTTGAGGCGCTGGACCTGCAATTTGTCCGATCCCGGCGTGCGTTCCAGCGCTTCGATCGCAGCATCGAGGTCGCGATGTTCCTGTTGCAGGCGCGCCAGGGTCGCGCGGAGCTCGCGTTCTTCCTCTCTGGTCATCGCCGCGATGTGCTCTGCACGGGACGGGCGCCGTTCGCCCGGCGCACGTTAAAGCCGCGCGAGTATCGCGCTTTTCGCGGCCCAGCTTCAAGGCCGCACTGTCGGGCAGCCGCATTTCCACAGATTGCTGCAGTGCACAATCGATCGACGGTCGACGAATTGCCGACCTCATGACACACTTGGCGCGTCAGGCTGGCAATCTGACTCAGGAGAACTCGCACATGTCCATGCAAGCGCATCTTGCGGAACTGGAAAAACGGCACCGGGCGCTCGAGGTGGAGCTCGCCGAAGCGCTCGCGCATCCGTCGACCGACGATCTCAAGATCGCCGAGCTCAAGCGCCGCAAGTTGCTCGTGAAGGACCAAATCGCGCGGCTTCAGAACGAGACCGTCGCCGGTATCCATTGATTCGTCGATCCGCGGCAGGATCGACCCCCGTTTCGCCGAACGGCGCGGGGAATTGCATAGTCGAGGCTCCCGCGCCGCGTTGGGCGCGCTCAGGCGGTTTTTGCCATTTCGCGCAGCCTGAATTTCTGGATCTTTCCCGTCGAAGTTTTCGGCAGCTCCGTGAACACCACGTGGCGCGGGGTCTTGTAGCCGGCCAGGTTCTTGCGGCACCAGGCGATGATCTCTTCGGCGCTGGCGTTGGTTCCCGGCTTGAGCTCGATGAAGGCGCAGGGGGTCTCGCCCCATTTCGCGTCGGGCTTGGCCACCACCGCGGCGGCCTGCACTGCGGGGTGCTTGTAGAGCACCTCCTCGATTTCGATCGAGGAGATGTTCTCGCCGCCCGAGATGATGATGTCCTTCGAGCGATCCTTGAGCTGGATGTAGCCGTCGGGGTGCATGACGCCGAGATCGCCGGAATGGAACCAGCCGCCCTCGAACGCCTTCTCGGTCGCCGATCGGTTCTTGAGGTAGCCCTTCATCACCACATTGCCGCGGAACATCACCTCGCCCATGGTCTCGCCGTCGCGCGGCACCGCACGCATGGTCTGCGCATCCATGACGTCGAGCGCTTCGAGCGGCACGTAGCGAACGCCCTGGCGAGCTTTTCGCGTCGCCTGTTCGGCCGCCCCGAGCGCGTCCCACTGGCGATGCCAGTCGTTGATCACCGCGGGCCCATAAGTTTCGGTCAGACCGTAGAGGTGCGTGACGTTGAAACCGGCGGTCTTCATGGCGGCCAGCACCGCTTCCGGCGGCGGAGCCGCGGCGGTGAAGAACTCGACCACGTGCGGCAGCGGCTTCTTCTCCGCCGCCGGCGCGTTGAGCAGCGTCGCCATGACGATCGGCGCCCCGCACAGATGCGTGACCTTGTGGTCGGCAATGGCGTCGTACATCGCCGGCGCGCGCACCCAACGCAGGCAGACGTGGGTTCCCGCCACCACCGAGATCGACCACGGAAAGCACCAGCCATTGCAGTGGAACATCGGCAGCGTCCACAAATACACCGGGTGCTTCGACATCCCGCAGGTCACGACGTTGCCGAGCGCCAAGAGGTAGGCGCCGCGATGGTGATAGACGACGCCCTTGGGGTCGCCGGTCGTCCCCGAGGTGTAATTGAGCGAGATGGCGTCCCATTCGTCGTCGGGCATGCTCCAGGCGAAATCCTGTTCTCCGCCGGCGAGGAATGCCTCGTATTCCCGCGAGCCGAGGCGCTCGCCGGGGCCGGTGAATTCCGGATCGTCGTAATCGATGACGAGCGGCTTGGCCTTGGCGAGCGCGAGCGCCTCCTTGACGGTCTTGGAGAACTCCCGGTCGGTGATCAGGATTTTGGTGTCGGCGTGGTCGAGCGTGAAGGCGATGATCGGCGCGTCGAGCCGGGTGTTCAGCGTGTTGAGCACCGCGCCCGTCATCGGCACGCCGTAGTGCGCCTCCAGCATCGCCGGAGTGTTCGCCAGCATCACCGAGACGGTGTCGCCGCGCTTGACCCCGGTCTTGGCGAGCGCGGAAGCCAGCCGGCGGGCGCGGGCGTAGAACTCGGAATAGCTCCACTTGCGCGCGCCGTGGATGACGGCGGAATGGTCGGGGAAAACCACGGCGGCGCGTTCGAGGAACGACAGCGGGGTGAGCGGCTGGAAATTGGCCGGGTTGCGATCGAGATCGATGTCGTAGGGGATCTTTGGCATTGACCTGTCCTCCGTTTTCCTCCCTGCGACCCAACCTAGCCAAGCCGGAGGGGCGTGATCAATCAGCGCGGCCGACAAATTGCGCAACCGCGCCATTGCATGACTGATCTCAATCGAGGAGCGGACGGCGCAATAAAGCTATCGGCCTGGTCGGGGCTCGTGCCGCCGAACCGGCCGCGCGGGTTGCAAACGGTGCCGCCCGGCTCACAATAGGCGTCAGGCCGGATCGCGCAGGAGATCGGCATGGAAGCCCGGATCGGGAGCCGATACCACGAAATCTACGCGCGTTTGCGCCGGGATCCGGAAGGGTTTTGGGCAGAAGAGGCGAGAGATATCGACTGGTACGAGCCGGCCAAAAAAGTGTTCGACCCGAACGCCGGCGTGTACGGCCATTGGTTCGTCGGCGCCACCTGCAACACCTGCTTCAATGCGGTCGACCGCCATGTTGCCGGCGGCCGGGGCGCGCAGGCGGCCCTCATCTACGATTCGCCGGTGACGGGCAGCAAACGAACGTTCACCTACGCCGAGCTGCTCGCCGAGGTCGGCGCGCTCGCCGCCGTCCTGAAAGATTTCGGGGTCGAACGCGGCGATCGCGTGATCCTCTACATGCCGATGGTGCCGGAAGCGG
>VAZU01000045.1:8533-14099 GCA_005884745.1 Alphaproteobacteria bacterium | reverse complement strand
GACGCCAGACCCAAGCTGGTGCTTTCGGCGAGCTGCGGTATCGAGGCCGGCCGGGTGGTCACCTACAAGAACCTGCTCGACGAAGCGATCCGCCTGGCGAAATCCAAGCCGCAGGGCTGCCTCATCCTGCAGCGGCCGCAGGCGCCGGCGAGCCTCGTTGCCGGCCGCGATCACGATTGGGCCGAGCTGCGGGAGAAGGCGATGGCGGCGAAAAAAACCGCCGCGTGCGTGCCGGTCGCCGCGACCGACCCGCTCTACATCCTCTATACGTCCGGCACCACGGGGCAGCCCAAGGGCGTCGTGCGCGACAACGGCGGCCACATGGTCGCGCTGCGCTGGTCGATGCGCAATCTCTACGGCGTCGAGCCGGGCGAAGTGTATTGGGCCGCCTCCGACATCGGCTGGGTCGTGGGCCACAGCTACATCGTCTACGCGCCGCTCTTCCACGGCTGCACCAGCATTCTCTACGAGGGGAACACAAGGCGGTGGCGCTGTTCACCGCGCCGACCGCATTCCGCGCCATCAAGAAGGAAGATCCGGACGGCAAATTCATCCGGCAATACGACCTTTCAAAATTCCGCACGCTGTTTCTCGCCGGCGAGCGCGCCGATCCCGACACGCTGCAATGGGCCGAGCGCATCCTGAAGGTGCCCGTGATCGATCATTGGTGGCAGACCGAGACCGGCTGGGCCATCGCCGGCAACCCGGTCGGCCTGGGCATGCTGCCCGTCAAGCACGGTTCCCCCACCGTGGCGATGCCCGGCTATCAGGTCGAGATCGTGGATGAGACCAATAAAACGCTGCCGCCCAACAAGATGGGCTCGATCGTGGTCAAGTTGCCGCTGCCGCCGTCCTGCCTGCCGACGCTGTGGCTGCAGGACGAGCGCTTCAAGGAGAGCTATCTGGCCGAGTTTCCCGGCTACTACAAGACCGCGGACGCCGGCTTCAAGGACGAGGACGGCTATCTCTACATCATGAGCCGCACCGACGACATCATCAACGTCGCCGGCCATCGGCTCTCGACCGGCGGCATGGAAGAAGTGCTGTCCTCGCATCCGGACGTGGCCGAATGCGCGGTGATCGGCGTCAAGGACGAGCTCAAGGGCGAGGTGCCCTGCGGCTTCATCGTGCTCAAGGCCGGCGTCGACCGGCCGCCGGACGCGATCGAGCGGGAGATCGTCGCTTTGGTGCGCGAGCGGATCGGGCCGGTGGCGGCGTTCAAGCTCGCCATCACGGTCGTCCGTCTGCCCAAGACGCGGTCGGGCAAGATCCTGCGCGGCACCATGAAGAAGATCGCCGACGGCGATCCCTGGAACTTGCCGGCGACGATCGACGATCCAGCCGTCCTCGACGAGATCGGGGTCGCGCTGAAGGGCCACGGATTGGCGGCGGGGTAACTGGTAAGCCCGCATGGAGCGGGCGCATCGAGCCCGCGCAATGCGAGGCAGCGTTCCCGGATTGCGCGGCGCTTCGCGCCGCTCCATCCGGGCTACGGGATTTCGACGCGGAGGCAAATCGCCGCAGCGATGCGGCAAAGCTCACGCGCCTTGGCTGCCTTCACCGCCCTCGCCCTCGGGCTTGCCGCCGATCTTCTTGAGCTTCGCCAGCACCGCGCCGACGTCGAGCTCCTCGGACGGCTCTTCCTTGGCGGCATCGGCCTCGGCACGCGATTGGGCCGTGGTGGCCTCGGCGGGCAGCAGGGTAGAGCCGCGCTCCGCCTCGGCCTCCGCCGGCTTCTCCTTGGCGGCGCGCTGGACTTCGAGGTCGAGATCGATCTGGGAGCAAAGCCCGAGCGTGACCGGGTCGAGCGGCGTCAGATTCGCGGCATTCCAGTGGGTGCGGTCGCGGATCGCCTGGATCGTCGACTTGGTGGTGCCGACCAGCCGCATGATCTGGCTGTCCTTGAGCTCGGGATGGTTGCGGATGAGCCACAAAATCGCGTTCGGCCGATCCTGGCGGCGCGACACCGGGGTGTAGCGCGGGCCCTTCTTCTTGGATTTGGTCTCGGGCAGGCGCACCTTGGGGTCGGCGAGCTTGAGCCGCCGGCCGGGATCGGCCTCGGCGGCCTCGATGTCCTCGCGGCTCAACTGCCCGGTCAGCACCGGATCGAGGCCCTTGATGCCCTGGGCGGCGTCGCCGTCGGCGATCGCCTTGACCTCGAGCGGGTGCAATTTGCAGAACTCCGCGATCTGGTCGAAGGAAAGCGCGGTGTTCTCGACGAGCCAGACGGCGGTCGCCTTCGGCATCAGCGGCTGACTGGTCATGACAAAATCTCCTCTGTGCTCCGCCCGCCCGTCGGGGCGAAGCCGCTGTCATCGAAGATGACGGAAAAGTGCCCGGAATATATGCAGTTCAGGCCGCGCTGTCCAATGTCGCGGACGTGACGTTGTCGCAGCTTGACAGGCCCGGCGCTTGCGGCCCATTTCGGAGAGAGGGGCTATTCGGGGCGCCCGAGGCTCGCAATCCCATGATGCCGTCTGCCGCAACGGATTCGATCGGCAAGCCGCCGCTTCGAGTGTTGCTGTGCTCGCCGCGGGGTTTTTGCGCCGGCGTCGTACGCGCCATCGATACGGTCGAGCGGGCGCTCGCGCTCCATGGGCGGCCGGTCTACGTCCGCCACGAGATCGTCCACAACAAATACGTCGTCGAAGCTCTGAAGACGAAAGGCGCGATCTTCGTCGAGGAGCTCGACGAAGTGCCCGCCACCGCCATTGTGGTGTTCTCGGCCCACGGCGTGCCGAAGCGGGTGATCGACGAAGCCCGGCACCGAAATCTGTTCACGATCGACGCGACCTGCCCGCTGGTCACCAAGGTGCATCGCGAGGCCGAAATCCATTACCGGCGCGGGCGCGAGATCGTGCTGATCGGCCACGGCGGCCACCCGGAGGTGGTCGGCACCATCGGGCAATTGCCGTCCGGAGCGGTAACGCTGGTCGAAACCCTGGCCGAGGCCGCGGCTTTCGTGCCGCGCGATCCCGCGCGGCTCGCCTATGTGACGCAGACGACGCTCTCGGTCGACGATACCGCGGAGATCATCGCGTTCCTCAAGCAGCGCTTCCGAGCTATCGTGGGTCCGCAGAAGGACGACATCTGCTATGCCACCACCAACCGCCAGGAAGCCGTCAAGCGCGTCGCGCCGCAGGTCCAAGCCATGATCGTGGTCGGCTCGCCCAATTCCTCGAACTCGCAGCGCTTGAAGGAAGTCGCCGAGCGCTCCGGATGCCCGAGCGCGGCGCTGGTAGGGCGCGCGCGGGACATCGACTGGGAGCGGTTCGGCGAGCTGCGCAATCTCGGCATCACCGCCGGCGCCTCGGCCCCCGAGCTGCTGGTCGAGGAGATCATCGGGGCGTTCGCCGAGCGCTACAGCATCAGTTTGGAGACGGTCTCGGCCGCCAACGAGGACGTGTTTTTTCCGCTGCCGCGTCCCCTGCGCAACGGCGAGGCGGCGGAGTAAGCCCGCGTGGCCGTCTACACCGACGTCGCGGCCGAGGATCTGGCTGCTTTCCTCGCCGGCTACGAGCTCGGCGAGCTCTTGGCCTACAAGGGCATTGCCGAAGGCGTCGAGAACTCGAACTTCCTGCTGCACACCGATCGCGGCTATTTCATCCTGACGCTCTATGAAAAGCGGGTTGCTGCCGACGACCTGCCGTTCTTCCTCGGGTTGATGGAGCATCTCGCCGCGCGCGGGCTCAATTGTCCGCAGCCGGTCAAGCATCGCGACGGCCAGGTGCTCGGCCGGCTGGCCGGGCGGCCGGCCGCGATCGTGACGTTCCTCGACGGCATGTGGATCCGCCGCCCCAGCCCCGGCCATTGCGGCGCGGTCGGCGAGGCGCTCGCCCAACTCCACCTCGCCGGGGCGGATTTTCCGCTCCGCCGCGCCAATGCGCTTTCCGTCGCCGGATGGCGTCCGCTCTACCGGGCGGCGCAGGCGAAGAACGCCGACCGGGTCCAGCCGGGATTGACCGATGCGCTCGCGGCCGAGCTCGCGCAGCTCGAGAGCGCCTGGCCCCGCGACCTGAGCCAGGGGGTCATCCATGCCGACCTGTTTCCCGACAATGTGTTCTTTCTCCACGACCGCCTGTCCGGGCTCATCGACTTCTATTTCGCCTGCACCGATACGCTCGCCTATGATCTGGCGATCTGCCTCAACGCCTGGTGCTTCGAGACCGATCATTCCTACAACGTGACCAAGGGGCGGGCCTTGCTGCAGGCGTACGCGGGCAAGCGGCCGCTCTCGGATGACGAACAGCGGCAGCTGCCGGTGTTGTGCCGCGGCGCGGCGCTGCGGTTCCTCTTGACGCGGCTCGTCGATTGGCTCGACGTGCCGGCCGGCGCGCTGGTGCGCCCCAAGGACCCGATGGAATACTTTCGCAAGCTCCGGTTCCACCAGACGATCGGCAGCGCGCGCGATTACGGATTCGATTGAAAGGGTTCTCGGCGTTGAGCTCGCGGCACGTGGTCATTCACACCGACGGCGCCTGCTCGGGAAATCCGGGCCCCGGCGGCTGGGGCGCGGTGCTCGCCTGGAACGGCCAGGAGCGCGAGCTCAAAGGCTGCGAGCCGCATACGACCAACAATCGCATGGAGCTCACCGCCGCCATCGCGGCGCTCGAGGCGCTCAAGCGCCCGTGCGTCGTCGATCTCCATACCGACAGCGAGTACTTGCGCCGCGGCATCACCGAATGGATCCATGTCTGGAAACGCAATGGCTGGCGCACCGCCGACAGGAAGCCGGTGCGCAACATCGACCTGTGGCAGCAGCTCGACGCGGCGCTGAAGCGCCACGAAGTGCATTGGCACTGGCTGCGCGGTCACGCCGGCCATGCGATCAACGAACGCGCCGACCAACTGGCGCGCCAGGCCTGCGCGGAGGCGAGTGCCGCAATATCCCGTAGCCCGGATGGAGCGCGGCGCGATCGTGGAGGAGGTGACCCGAAGCGAGCTGGTAGGTAGGAAACACGCGCGCTCGGTACGAGCGGATCAATCGATTAGAGCTGCTTCAACAGCGCGTCCGCGCCCGAGATCTCGACCTTGCCGGGCGCCTCCTCGATGTTGAGGCGTTTGACGACGCCGTCCTCCACCACCATGGAATAGCGCCTGGAGCGCAGCCCCAGGCCCGCGACCGAGCCATCGAACGTGAGATCGATCGCCTTGGCGAATTCGGCGTTGCCGTCGGCCAGAAATTCGATCTTGCCGTCGGCGCCCGTCGCCCGTTTCCAGGCTTCCATCACGAACATGTCGTTCACGCCGGTGACGGCGACCGTGTCGACGCCCTTGGCCTTGATGGCATCGAGATTTTGCAAGTATCCCGGCAGGTGCATGTTGTTGCAGGTGCTCGTGAAGGCGCCGGGCACCGCGAACAGCACGACCTTCTTGCCCCGGAAGATGTCGCTGGTGCTGTTCCATGCCGGGCCTTCCGGGGTCATGATCCGGAACTTGGTTTCCGGCAACCGATCGCCGATCTTGATGCTCATGAGGTTTCTCTCCCTGACGTGGTTCTTCAGCAGACGACGGATGACGGACGACGGACGATGGACGGAGGGTCTACGCTGGGCCTGTCATCGCC
>VAZU01000045.1:0-8528 GCA_005884745.1 Alphaproteobacteria bacterium | reverse complement strand
AGTGTTCACGAGCTTCTGCGCGTACGTCGAGCGCGCTGGATACCGGATGGCCCGCACGCGCGGGCCATGACACTCAGAGGTATACAGCTTTTCCCTAGTCTGTCCTTCGTCATTTGTCCTCCGGCGCTATCACCAACTCGATCGCCTGATCTTGCGCAACCGCGGTCAGCCGCAGCATCGCGCCTTCCTCCGTCGCGCCCGGCGGCACTCCGTCGAGCTCGAAGGCGAAGCGCTGCAGGCCCGTCGGCGCTCCCGGAATCCGCTCGGGAACCGGCAAAGCCCAGTCCGGAGTGGGTCCCTCGGCGAACAACTCCGGTTTTGCCGCATTCGGCGCCCGAACATCGACCAGGATGCGCGGCTTCTCGCCGTGAGCTTCGCGGGTCACCGCCTCGATCGCAAGGGCTTCTCCCTGCCCGATCGCGACCGGTTTGGGAACCCGTTCCTCGCTTTGGCGCAATGCGTCTTCGTACGCGGTCGGTTCCTCGCCGAGCAAAAGCTCGGCCTTGCCGTCGGCGGGTATGCACAGGTTTTCGCAGATGGCGTAGTCGACGTTGAAGCGGAGCAGGACCGGCCGGCCCGGGTCGCGCGGCAGGACGCGGAGCGGAAAGATCACGTCGCCGGTGTACCCGATCGAGGTATCCCCCGGGCCGCCAAAGCGTTTCGGCGCCGGCCACAGCAGGCGGACCGATTCCAGATTTTCCGATCGGGTAAAGCTGAAGCGGGGGGGAACGCCGGAATCGCCCGGATAGCGCCAATAGGTCTTCCAGCCCGGGTCGAGGCGAATCTCGATGCCGCCGCGGAGGACCTTTTTGCCGGCATCGTTCGTTGATGTGCCGGCGATCAGCCGGACGGCGGAGCGCGTCCCGCCGTCCCATGGCGAGGCGTCCGCCGCCCGTGCCGGCGAAGCGATGCCGGCGCCGAGCGCGAGGAGGGCGCCAAACGGTGCGGGAAAGCAACGTGCGCGCAAAACACCTGCGAACATGAACGCAGGTTTAGGTGCGAAGGCGGTGCCCGGCCATTGAATTCGTCGTGATCGTGGCGGCGCCGGGAGCAACGCGGTGGCACTGTGCCGCAATAAGTTTAGTTTTCACGGAAGGGCGGATCGGGTAACCTTTTTGCATGCGTGTCGCGCAGAAGACGCAGAAAACCTCCGGGCGGGGCTATCTCGACGGACAAATGCTGATCGCCATGCCGGCGATGCGTGATGAACGTTTCCTCCGCAGCGTGATCTACGTGTGCGCGCATTCCTCCGAAGGCGCGATGGGCATCGTCGTCAACCAACCGGCTGCGAACATCAATTTCTCGGATCTTCTGGTGCAGCTCGAAGTCATTCCGGCGGCGGACCTCATCCAGCTGCCGCCCCGCGCCGGAATGGTCAAGGTGCTCAAGGGCGGTCCGGTCGAGACCGGCCGCGGGTTCGTGCTGCACTCGGCCGATTTCTTCATCGAGAATTCGACCCTGCCGATCGACGAAGGCATCTGCCTCACCGCCACGCTCGACATCCTCAAGGCGATCGCACGGGGCAAGGGGCCGGAAAGCGCGGTGCTGGCGCTCGGCTATGCCGGCTGGGCGGCGGGCCAGCTCGAGAACGAAATCCAGGAGAACGGCTGGCTGCACTGCTCGGCCGATCCCGAGCTGATCTTCGGTCCCGATACCGAGGGCAAATACGGCAAGGCGCTGCGCAAGATCGGCATCGATCCCGGCATGCTGTCGAGCGAATCCGGACACGCGTGACAGGGATCAGAGGTCAGTGATCAGAAGTCGGAAGGGGCGCGCATCTTTCTGACTACTGACTACTGACTACTGACTACTGACTACTGATTCCTGCCACCTCGATCTCCTCTTCCGTGAGCAGCCGGTAAGCCTCCTCGGCGTCGACCGGTTCGCCGAACACGTAGCCCTGCGCGTATTCGCAGCCGAGCTGGTAGAGCTCGACCGCATCGGAATCGGTTTCGGCACCCTCGGCGATGACATCCATGCCCAGATCGTGGGCGAGCGCGATGATCGAGCGCAGGATCACCGGCCGCTTGCCCTTGCCGGTGGTGCGCACGAAGGACTGATCGATCTTGAGCGTGTCGAACGGGAAGCGCTGCAGGTAGGCGAGCGAGGAATGTCCGGTGCCGAAATCGTCGAGCGCCAGGCCGGCGCCGAGCTCGCGGATGCGGGCCAGCATCTGCGCGGCATGTTCGGGGTTCTCCATCACCAGGGATTCGGTGAGCTCGAGCTTGAGCGAGCCGCGCGCCGGCCCATGGCGGGCGAGCACCGCGCGAAGATCGTGGATCAGATCGTGGCGGAGCAATTGCCGCGAGGATATGTTGACGCTGGCGAACACCGGGTAGCGGCTTCGTGTCGCGCGCTGCCATTGCGTGAGCTGCCGCGCGGTGTGCTCGAGCGCGAACAGGCCGAGATCGACGATCACGCCGATTTCTTCGGCGATCGCGATGAACTCCGAAGGCGACAGCCGGCCCATCTTGGGATGGTCCCAGCGCATCAGCGCCTCGAAGCCGGCCACGGTGCGGTCCTCGAGCCATACGATGGGCTGGTACAGCAGCACGATCTCGTCGCGCTCGAGCGCGCGCCGCAGCTCCGTCTCCAACACCAGGCGATCGGTCTTGCGGGCGCGCATCGCCGGCTTGAACACTTCGATGCGGTCGCCCCCGATGCGCTTGCCGTGATACATGGCGAGCTCGGCATCTTTCAGGATCTCTTCCTTGCCCTGCGATTGTCCCTCGGCCAGCGCCAGGCCGATCGACGCGGTGAGCAGGATCTCGCGGTCGTTGAACGTGATCGGAGCGCGCAGGGTCTTGCGGATGGTGTCCGCGAAAGCGGTGATGCGGTCGGGCTCGCGCTCGGAGAGCAGCAGCAGCCCGTATTGATCGCCGCCCAACCGCGCCAAGGTGTCCTGCGGCTTGAGCAGGCGGCCCAGCCGCCGCGCCAGGGTGAGCAGGATCGAATCGCCGACCGCGACGCCGACCGAATCGTTGACCTGCTTGAAGCGGTCGAGGTCGATCACCATCACGGTCGGCCGGATCGCCGGATCGGCCTTGGCGAAGGACAGCGCCGCGTTGAGCCGGTCGAGGAACAGCTCGCGGTTGGGAAGGCCCGTCAGATTGTCGTGCACGGCGTCGTGCAGCAGCCGCTCCTCCGCCGTCTTGAATTCGGTCACGTCGGTCAAGGTCCCGACCAGGCGCACCACCTCGCCATCGGAGCCGACCACCGGCCGCGCCTTCAGGGCGAACCACAGGTAATGTCCGTCGGGCGTGCGCAGCCGGAAGTCCAGCGTCAGCCGCCCGCGTCGCCGGTCGAGCACGCCGTCGAGCGCGGCGCGGAACCGGTCGCGATCGAGCGGATGCAGGACATCGAGCCAGCGCGACGCGGACCCTTCCAACGTGCCGCGTTTGAGGCCCAGCATGTGCTCGGTCTCCGGGCTGGTGAACACCTTGTCGGCGGATACGTCCCAGTCCCAGATCAGGTCGCCGGCCCCGGTGAGCGCCAGGGCGCGACGCTCCACGTCGGAGACGATGCCGCTGGTGATGCTGCCGGCAAAGGCGTGCTGCATCACGGTGAAGCCGATCAGCATCACGATCAGCACCAGTCCGCCGAGCAGGGCCGGCGCGATGATGTCGTTGGTCACCGCCCCGGTCACCGCGGCGCCGGCGGCGAACACCCAGACCATCAACAACAGCCAGGTCGGGATCAACAGCACGGCGCGATCGAAGCCGTGCAGGGCGAGATAGATGACCAGGCCGAATCCCGCGACCGCGACCAAAGCCAGCGACATCCGGGCGATGCCGGAGGCGACCGGCGGATCGAACAGCGCCAGCGCCACCAGGGCCCCGAGGAAGGTCAGCCATCCCGCCGTGATGTGCACGTAGCGCACGTGCCAGCGATTGAGATTGAGATAGGCGAACAGGAACACGAGCAGCGTCGCCGCCAGGATCGCCTCGCCGGAGGCGCGCCAGATGCGCTCGGCGCCCGCGCTCAGCTCGAACACCTTGCCCCAGAAACCGAAATCGGTGCCGATATAGGCCAGCACCGCCCAGCCCAGCGCCGCCGCGGCCGGGAACATGATGCTGCCCTTGACCACGAACAGGATGGTCAAGAACAGCGCCAGCAGTCCGGCGATGCCGATGACGATGCCGTAGTAGAGCGTGAAGCTGTTGATCTTGTCCTTGTAGGCTTCCGGTTCCCACAGATAGAGCTGCGGCAGGCGGTCGGTGCGCATCTCCATCACGAAGGTGACGACCGAGCCCGGATCGGGGGTGATGCGAAAGATATCGGAATTGGGGCTGTCCTGGCGTTCCGGGCGATCGCCCGAGCTCGGCGTGATGCCGACGATCCGCGAAAGCCCGAGGTCCGGCCACAGCAGACCGGATCCGACCATGCGGTAATGCGGCGCCACGATCAGCCGGTCGATCTGCTCGTCGCCGTTATTGGCGAGCGCGAACACCACCCAATTGTTGTTGGCCTCGCGCGAGCGCACCTCGATGCGGCGCACGATGCCGTCGGCGCCCGGCGCAGTCGATACCTGAATGCGGTCGGTGTCGGTCCTCTGATGCTCGACCGCGTCGGTGAGGTCGATCGCCGGCACGTCGAGGCGGACGTTGACCGCGTCCACGGCCCGCGCGGCGCCTGCGCCGAGCGCAAGAGCGATGAGCGTCCCCACCGCTGTGCTGGCGCAGCTGAAACGCAATCGACATCCTCCTCGCGGCGGCCCCTTGGTCTCGTCGCGATCCGGCGGTCGGGGGCGCCTTCGCCCATCCGAACCGCCATATCGATCCGCGGCCGCGGCCCGATGAGTAGCGGGGCGGCGGCGCCAGGGCAAGATTGTCACGCCTTGCCCAAGAGTGTGTCGGGGATGAGGCGGGGAGCCGGACGACGGAGCGCGCACGACGGAGAGCCAGACCTCCGAATGTCATGGCCCGCGCATGCGGGCCACCCAGTAGCCATCACAGTCGATGTACCGTGCCGGGTCTCATGAACCGCGCCCGGGCAAGCCGGGCGATGACCACGGGTAGGCCGTCCGTCGTCCGTCGCCTGTCTTGCGTCACACCGTCAGGACGATCTTGCCGATATGGGCGCTGGTCTCCATCAGCGCATGGGCGGCCGAAGCCTGCGCCAGCGGGAAGGTGCGGAAGATCACCGGCTTGACCTTTCCGGCCGCGATCAGCGGCCAGACGTTCTGCTCGATCGCGCGGGCGATCGCCGCCTTCTCCGGGACCGAACGCGCACGCAGCGTCGAGCCGGTATGGGTCAGGCGCTTGAGCATCAGCCGGCGAAAATCGACGTTGGCGCGCGGGGAGCCCTGAAACGCGATCTGCACCACGCGGCCCTCCACGGCGGCGGCTTCGTAATTGCGCTCGATGTAGTCGCCGCCCACCATGTCGAGAATCACATCGGCGCCCTTGCCGTCGGTCGCGGCTTTGGTCGCGGCGACGAAATCCTCGGAACGATAATTGACGGCCTTGTCCGCGCCGAGCCGAACGCAGGCCTCGCATTTTTCCGCGGATCCCGCGGTGGTGACGACGCGCGCGCCGAACGCCTTGGCGAGCTGGATCGCGGTGGTGCCGATGCCGGAGCTGCCGCCGTGCACCAGCAGGGTTTCGCCGCGTTTTAGCGCGCCGCGTTCGAACACGTTGTGCCAGACGGTGAAGAACGTCTCGGGGATCGCCGCCGCTTCGACCAGAGACAGGGAACCGGGCACCGGCAGCGCATTGCTCTCGTGCACCGGGCAGAATTGCGCGTAGCCGCCGCCCGCCACCAGGGCCGTGACCTTGTCGCCCGGCTTGAAGCGGGTGGCGCCCTTGCCGAGCGCGACCACCTCGCCGGCGATCTCGAGCCCGGGAATCTCCGATGCGCCCGGCGGCGGCGGATAGAGCCCCTGCCGCTGCATCACGTCGGGACGATTGACGCCGGCGGCCGCGACCTTGACCAGAACCTCGCCGGGACCGGGGGCGGGCGTCGGGCGCGTCTGCGCCACCAGAACGTCGGGCCCGCCGGGCTCACGGACGGCAATGACGGTCATCTGGGACGGCACGGTGGACATCCGATGCTTTCCTCAACAAACTGGACGCGAAGTGCGCGGCAGCGCCCCTGTGTAATCGGCGGCGAGGAATGTGACAACCTCGGGGCGCCGCTTTCCGCGAGGGTCACGACATGACGATGGACGAGCTTCCGAAGAAAAAGCCGGTTCACGAGATCGGGCAGGACCTCTCGCTGCTTTCGGTCGAGGAGCTCGCCGAGCGCATCGCGGCGCTCAAGGCCGAGATCGCGCGGCTCGAGGCCTCGATGGCGGCCAAACGGGCGTCACGGACCTCGGCCGATCGGTTCTTCAAACGCTGAAACGCGGTGCCGCAGATTTATCGAGCCGGTTAACCCATCGTTAAGCTTTCTCGCTCACTACTGACGTCGTCCAGCTTCTGGACATCGAGTGGCTCCTGTCCACTCTGTTTGACGCCTCCCTGTTATCACTTCGAGCCGCCGGCAACGGCGGCTCTTTTTTTGCCGTGTGAGGCAGGCGAGGGCTCCTACCCGATCATTTGTGCCATTTCGGGGCAGCGGTCGCGGCCCGAATCTTGCCACAAGGTTCCCGGGGAGTGTTGCAGCTCGGTCCTAGACATGCCCCCCGGTGAAGCGCAGCATGGGATTTCTTTGGGGCAGGTGAGGCGTGCGTCATGGCAGACAATCAGGCCGAAGCGGAGCCTGTGCGGTTCGGGCAAAGGCTGGCGGGCTCGCAGGCGTTCTCCGGGCTGTTCCGCGAGGGGATGGCGCTGGTCGAGGAAACGGCGGCCTACCTCGACGGCCCGGGCCGCAACGAATCGAAGCTTTTGGAGCGCGGCGGGGCGCTCGCCTATGCGACCGAGAGCATGTGGCTGACGACCCGGCTGATGCAGCTCGCTTCCTGGCTGCTGCTGCACCGCGCCGTGAACGAGGGCGAGATGTCGCTCGCCCAGGCGAGCCGCGAGAAGGCCAAGGTCAAACTCGCGGCCGGCGATCCCCGCGACGAGGCGACGCTGGCGCTGTTGCCGAGGACGCTGCGCGAGCTGATCGCCCGCTCGATGCGGCTGCAGGATCGCGTCCGCCGGCTCGATGCGACCATCCATTCGCTCGATGACGACAAGCCGGCCGCCAATCCCATCGAGCATCAGCTGGGGTTGCTGAAGGCCGCCTTCGAGCGCGGGCGGGGGTAGATTTCAAACCCGACGGCCGCTACCTCTCAGTCGTCATGCCCGGCCTTGTGCTGCCTTGTGCCGGGCATCCACGTCTTAAATCCTATCGACATCAAAAACGTGGATGGCCGGGACAAGCCCGGCCAAGACGCGCGCGTGGAAGCGGCTATTTCTTCAAAAAGCCGGAGAATTTCTTCTGGAACCGCGACAGCCTGCCGCCGCGGTCGACCAGGTGCTGCTGGCCGCCGGTCCAGGCCGGATGCGATTTCGAATCGATGTCGAGCCGCATGGTGTCGCCCGGCTTGCCCCAGGTGCTCCGCGTCTCGAATTCGGTGCCGTCGGTCATCACCACCTTGATGGTGTGATACTCGGGATGAATGTCGCGCTTCATGGCTTGCTTGCGTTCGTTGGTTGCGCCGGGTATGGCGCCCGCCGATTGCGGGGGTGATGGGGGCTCGCGGGCTCTATAGCGCACCGGAAATTGCCGGACAAGCCGCGACCATCCGGCATTTGCCGGCGGCGCGGCTTCCGGGGCATGGTCGCGGACTGGGACCACCCGCGCCGTTCACATCCGGCCGAGGGCCAGGCATGAACTTGATTTCGCCGAGCGCAGGACGCGGCCTCGACGCCGCGGCGGTCGGGCAAGCCGTCGCCGCGCCCCCGCAAGAGACCCGCAAGCGGCCCCGGCTCGCGCCGCTTCTCGGGCTCCAGCGTTATGCGCTGCGCTACCGCTGGCAGGTGGTGGGCGCGCTCGCGGCCCTGCTGGTCGCCGCGGCGGCGACCCTTGCGGTGCCGCTCGCGGTGCGGCGCATGATCGACTTCGGCTTCTCCGCCGACCGCATCGGCCTCATCGACCAATATTTCTCGGCCATGATCGCGATTGCGGCGGTGCTCGCCGCCGCCAGCGCCGCGCGTTATTACCTCGTCACCATCATCGGCGAGCGGGTGGTCGCCGACCTGCGCTCGGACCTGTTCGCGCACGTGACCAATCTATCGGCCGCGTTCTTCGATACGGCCAAGACCGGCGAGGTGATGTCGCGGCTCACCGCGGACACCACGCAGATCAAGGCGACGGTGGGCGCCTCGGTCTCGATCGCGCTGCGCAACCTGATGCTGTTCCTGGGCGCCGCGGTCATGATGGTGGTAACGAGCCCGCGGCTTTCCGGCTTCGTGCTGGGCGCCATTCCGGTGATCGTGCTGCCGCTGGTGGCGTTCGGTCGCGCGGTGCGCCGCCGCTCGCGCGAGGCGCAGGACAAGCTCGCCGACGCCTCGGCCTATGCGGCCGAGCTGATCGGGGCCGCCCGCACGCTGCAGGCCTTCACCAACGAGCGGCTCGCGAGCTCGCGGTTCGCAGGCGCG